>CABQJB010000028.1 GCA_902464195.1 uncultured Megasphaera sp. | reverse complement strand
GATATAATAAAGTCTCGAGATTGCGATAAGGGAGGCAAGCTATGATTGATTTACAGCACGTTTATTTTGCCTATGAACACGGGCAGTACCTGTTAGAAGATGTCAACATGACCATCCGTGACGGCGACTATATTTCCGTTGTCGGTGAAAACGGCAGCGGTAAGAGTACGCTCATCAAGCTCATCCTGGGCCTGTTGTCGCCGAGCCGGGGGGCTATTTCCAATACCTATCGTCACCGGGCTTATGTACCTCAGCGCTTCGAGACGCTGAACAGCCAGTTCCCGATCACGGTCTGGGAAGTCCTCAATTGTTATCGTCAGGTCCTGCACTTGAAACATAAAGAAATCATCCGGGACTGCCTGGAACAGATGAATGTCTATTCGTTGAAAGACCAGCTCATCGGCAACCTGTCCGGCGGCCAGTGCCAGAAGGTCCTCATAGCCCGGGCCCTCATGGGGCATCCGGACCTGCTCATCTTCGATGAACCGTCGACGGGGATCGATGTGCGCAGTCAGGAAGAACTCTATCCGTTTATTAAGGATTTAAATGAAAATAAAGGCGTCACGGTCATTACGGTCGAACACAACCTGAAATTCGCCGTCCGCAATTCGACGAAGATGTTCCACGTCGTCGGCGGCCGCGGCCATTTCTGCTCGCCCAAGGCCTATCTCGATGAATACGTATCAGCCACGATGGGAGGGGATAAGTGATGTTTGAATATGCTTTTATGCAGAATGCTTTTATCGTAGCCCTGCTCATCTCTATCGTCTGCCCGCTCATCGGCATCTTCCTGGTCCTGCGCCGCTATTCCATGATCGGCGATGCCTTGTCACACGCGTCCCTGGCCGGTGTGGCTGTAGGCCTCCTCTTTGACTGGAACCCCGTCCTCAGCGCCTTTGGCCTGACGAGTTTCTTCGGCATCCTCATCGAAGTCCTGCGCCGCCGCTTCCGCCGCTATGCCGAGCTCATCCTGGTCATCATCTTGTCTCTTTCTGTAGGCATTGCCATCACCATCATCAGTGCCGGCCTGGTTCATACGAACGTCGAATCCTTCTTGTTCGGCAGTATCCTCACCGTGTCGACGGGCGATGTCTACTCCGTCGTGGCCCTCAGCGTCATTTCTCTGGCCGTCATTGCCAAACTCTATCCTCAGCTGGTCATGCTTACCTTTGATGAAGACGGCGCCCAGATTGCCGGCGTCCGCAGCAAGCTCATCAACTATATCTTTGCCGTCCTGGTAGCGGCGACGATTTCCGTTTCCATCCGCATCGTCGGCATCCTGGTCATCAGTTCCCTCATCGCCCTGCCCGTGGCGACGGCCCTGCAGCTGCGCAAAGGCTTCCGGCGGACCCTCATTTACTCCGTCGTTTTCAGTTTCATCGACATCCTGTCGGGCCTGCTGTTATCGTACTACATCGATGCCGCTCCCGGTGGCGTCACGGCCCTGACATCTGTTGCCATGCTGCTCCTGGTCATTGCTTATAAAGAATGTGTCTTTTCCCTGCAAGAAAAGAGGCGTCGTCCATGACTGATGATTATAAAGCATGTTTACGCGAACACGGTCTTAAAAGCACGAAAGCCCGCAACGGTGTCCTGGCAATCCTGAGCCGGGAAACCAGTGTCGTGACCGTCGAAACCGTCTATTCGGCCCTGTTGGAACAAGGCTGCAAGGTCAATTTTTCCACGGTGTACCGTATCCTGGAAATGTTTACAGACCGTAAACTGACAGAAAAGATATTCCTCCCTGATGAAGGAAAATACGGCTTTTCCCTCCGCCGTCCCGGCCATACACACCGGCTCATCTGTTTACAATGTCATAAAGTCGTGGACCTGGCTCATTGCCCGCTCAGCGACTATGAAAAAGAAGTAGCCCAAAAGACACAGTTCGACATCGTCGGCCACAATTTGGAACTCTACGGCTATTGCCCGGAATGTAAGAAGGGGAGATAATTGTTAGTGGTTAGTGGTTAGTGGTTAGTGGTTAGTGGTTAGTGGTTAGTGGCTCGCACGTGGCGCCCCCTACGACGTAAAAGGGACTACGCATGATGGTATAAAACTTCATGCGTAGTCCCTTTTCTCGTAGTTGGAAAAAGCAACCTCTCAGTCAGCTTTGCTGACAGCTCTCCTATGAGGAGAGCCACGAACTGCGGCCTGCGAACTGCGAACTGCGGCCTGCGAACTGCGAACTGCGGCCTGCGAACTGCGGCCTGCGAACTGCGGTCTGCGGCCTGCGGGCGCCCCACGGGGCGCCCCTACTTAACAAATTTAATGAAATCCGGTTTCCGCGGGGCTGCGGCCGGTTCCGGGCCGTCGCCGTAGCCGACGATGCAGTGGCCGACGCCGACGAGGTGTTCCGGCAGGCCCCATTCTTTGAGGAGGGCTTTTCCTTCAGGTGTTTCGAATTCTTCTTTAGCCCGGTTGATCCAGCACGAACCGAGGTGCAGGGAAGCGGCGGCGTTCATGAGGTTGCCCAGGATGAGACAGCCGTCGGACCAGGCGTTGGGAGATTTTTCCATGTCGGCCAGGACCAGGAGGACTGTCGGGGCACCGTACATGGGGTCACTCGTCGTGCCCATGATTTTGGCGTTGAGGGCGCTCAGGCGGGCCAGGGTATCCGTATCCTGGATGACGACGATGGTACAGGGCTGCAGGCCGTGGCCACTGGCGGCGTTCATGCCGGCCTGCAGGATTAGGTATAAATCTTCGTCAGAAATCTGGGCTTTCTTGTACTTGCGGACGCTGCGCCGCGTGATGAGGGTATGGATGGTTTCGTTCATGATATTCACTCCTAAGCAAAGTATTTTGTTGCGATTTTGTTATCATTATATGGTATTTTTGATTTGGAAGAAAGGCTTTTGCCAGGACATTTCACGCCTTTTTAGGACTTTTTATAATTCCTTTATAGTTCCCTTACATTGTCTTTACCCTGCGCAGCCCTTATTTCTGACGCCTCTAGCAGTATGTGTGGAAAGTGTGCTATAATAAAACGATTAAGACAGAGTGTGATAACAGCATTAGGAGCGATTGCATTGAAACGACAAGCACCGGAACTTTCACAACAATATATCCAGCCTTTGGCAGATGTCTTCAAAGTCCTCGGCGATCCGACGCGGCTGCGCATATTGCGCGTCCTCATGAATCAGGAAGTCTGCGTCCGGGATATTGCCGATGAACTCGGTATGGGGCAGTCTGCCGTGTCCCATCAGCTGCGCATCCTGCGCGATGCCCGACTGGTCCAGTTCCGTCGGGACGGCAAGACCGTATACTATTCGCTGGCCGATGCTCATGTCTTTACGCTGCTCGATGTCGGCCTGGAGCACGTTGCCGAATAAAAAGTCATATAAAGGGGGAGTCGTTTATGTATGTTTGCTTAATGCGTCACGGAAAGGCCCAGCCTTTTGATCTGCATCAGCAGGATAAACTGCGTGAACTGACTGAAAAGGGGTGTAGTCAGGCTTCGTCCATGGCAAAGTGGGCCTCGTCATGGTGGCCGTCGGGGAAAACGGCCCTGTGGGTCAGCCCTTACGTGCGGACGTGCCAGACAGCAGCTTATTTAGAAAAAAAACTGCCCATTGAGCAGTTCCATACACATAAAGCCATCGCGTCCGGTGACTTAGTCGCCGTATACGATGAAATTTTGAGCCGGGAAACTGCTGATGTCGTATGCATCATCGGCCATTCGCCTTTCCTTGACCGCTGGGCCCAGGCCTGGACGGGGACGGCGGTCGACTTCAAGACGGGCAGCATGGCCCTGTTCGACTTCGACGTCCACGGCGGCCGTATCGGTTCGGCATCGCTGCTTTTCTATGTCCATCCGAAGGCCTTGAAATTCTTGGGACCTTCTTATAAAGAATAAATTGGAGGTTTTACTCATGATGAAACATGTATTATCCATTGCCGGGACGGATCCTTCTGGCGGAGCCGGTGCCGCTGCGGATTGCAAGACTTTTTGTGCCCACGGCTGTTTTGCCTTGAATGTCATTACGGCTGTCGTTTCCCAGAATACCCAGGGCGTGCGCGGTTATATGGACGTTACGCCGGACCTCATTGCTTCGCAGATCGATGCGGTCTTTGAAGATATCGACGTCGATGCCGTCAAAATCGGCATGGTCAGTGTACCTGAAACAATCCGCGTCATTGCCGATAAATTGAAACAATACCAGCCGCCGTATACCGTCATCGATCCGGTCATGGTCGCTACCAGCGGCCATCGCCTGCTGGTGCCGGAAGCTGAACAGACGCTGAAGGAAGTCCTCCTTCCCATGGCCGATGTCCTGACGCCGAACCTGCCGGAAGCCGAAGTGCTGACAGGGAAATCCATTGAAAGCCTGCACGACATGGAAGAAGCGGCCAAGGCCATCGCCGCCAGGGGTGCCAAAGCCGTCCTGGTCAAAGGCGGTCACCGCATTGCCGATGCGACGGATATCCTCTTCGACGGCCATGATTTTCATTATTATAAGGGGAAACGCCTGGAAAGCACGAGTACCCATGGGACAGGCTGCTCCTTATCGAGCGCCATCGCCTCGAACCTGGCCAATGGCCTGAGCCTGCCAGACGCAGTCGGCGCGGCCAAAGAGTACGTCTTTGAAGGCATTGCCCATGCCGAACCCATTGGCAAGGGCCATGGCCCGATTCATCATTTTTATGAATTATATAAGAAAGCAGGGTGGACGAAGTGAAATTAACACATTCTTGGAAGAAACTGTGCTGCCTGGTCATGACAGCTGCATCGATTAGCGGCATGGCATTGGCCGCATCGCCGCAGGCGACATATGAAGAAGCGGCTCGCAATATGGCAGCCCATCCCCAGGGGTCCTATACGCTGAAACTGGGGCTCAAGATGCCTTTCGTCGGTGACGGCGCTATTGTCAATAATATCGATGTCCAGGAACGGCCTTTCGTTATCCAGTCCCAAGCCAAGACGACGGGCTTTGCAGCGACGACTTTGCAAAAGGCTCCGGAAGGGAAGGCCTATGCCGTGCAGAACGGCAAGAAAATCGATGTCTACTATAATGACCAGGGCGATGACAAATCGTGGCAGAAGAAGAGCTATGATTTGAAGGATAGCCAGCCCCTGGCCGATTATCTGACGGGCGATCACAATGTCCTGGCTGGCGTGAAAAAAGTCACCGCTGCCGGCGGCAATGATTATAACGTCGTCTTCGACGCTTCCCGCATCTACAATCCGGCCGACCAGGCCTTGTGGAAGCAGAATGGCATGACGGACGAACAGGTCCGCGTCACGGCCAAAGTTCTCCAGAGCTTGCAGCAGTGCGGCGACTTGACGACGGTCGTCACTATCGACCCGGCGACGAAACGCATTTCCCGCATCTCTCTGCCCTTGACGGACCAGTTGCGCAGCCTGGCTCTGACCCTGGTCGATGAATATGGCCGCAGCGATGCCGACAAGGCTGTAGCCCAGTCGTTCATCAAGTTGAGCGAAGTCAGCCTGACCATCGATTGCACAGCTCTGCCACAGGGAACGACGCTGACCGTGCCGGAAAAGGTTATTAAATCGGCAAAGTAAATGTAAATTTTTTATGAAAAGGTACGAGTTTTCACAAAAAAAGAGGATAGATTATTGACAGAGTCCCGGAAATAACGGAAAATATGAGGGAAGGAAGAAAATTCCATTACTGTTCGTTATATCTTCATATAGGATAGACCTGCAGCCTGGCGTGCCGGGCTCCGGTTGGAACGGATACAACTATATTTATTTTTAGGAGGTATATTTTGGCTAAAAAAGAAAAACTCATGGTAATTCCCTTAGGTGGTTTAGGTGAAATCGGCAAGAATATGACGGTCATCCAGTACGGAAATGATATCATCGTCATCGACGCCGGTCTGGCCTTCCCGGATGACGACATGTTCGGTATCGACCTCGTCATCCCGGACATGAGTTACTTGATTGAAAACCGGGACAAAGTACGGGCCGTCGTCATCACTCATGGTCATGAAGACCATATCGGCGGTTTGTCCTATTTGCTCAATGAAGTAAATGTGCCCGTATACGCGACTAAGCTCGTATGCGGCCTCATCGAAGGGAAACTGAAAGAAAACCACATTACGAATTATACACTGAACGAAGTGCATCATGGCGATGAAGTACAGATCGGCTGTATGAAGGTCGGCTTCATCCATACGAATCACTCCATCCCGGATGCCAGTGCCCTGTATTTCCGGACTCCCGTAGGTACCATCGTCCATACAGGCGACTTCAAGATGGACCTGACGCCAGTCGATGGCCGGCAGATGGACATCCATAAATTTGCTGAATTAGGCCGCCGCGGCGTCCTGCTGCTCATGTCGGACAGCACCAATGCCGAACGGCCGGGCTACACCGAATCGGAAACGACCGTCGGCCATGCTTTCCGCAAAGCTTTCCGCGCTGCAAAAGGCCGTATTATTTTGGCGACATTCGCCTCGAATATTTCCCGTATCCAACAGGCTATCAATACGGCAGTGCAGTTCAAACGCAAAGTCACCGTCCTCGGACGCAGCATGGTCAACAACGTCCAGATTGCCATTGAACTGGGCTATCTCGACGTTCCCGAAGGCGTCCTCATCGAACCGGATGAATTGAACCGCTATCCCGATGACCAGATCCTCATCTTGACGACGGGCAGCCAGGGCGAACCGATGGCAGGCTTGTCGCGCATGGCTTCCAACAACCATCGCAGCGTCAGCATCATGCCTGGCGATACGGTCATCATTTCGGCTACGCCTATCCCTGGCAATGAAACCGGCGTCGGCCGCACCATCGACAACCTCATGCGCCTCGGTGCCAACGTCATCGCCGGCCGGGATAAGAAAATCCACGTATCCGGCCATGCCAGCCAGGAAGAACTGAAGCTCATGCTGGAACTGATCAAGCCGAAGTATTTCATCCCCGTCCACGGCGAATACCGCATGCTCAAGACCCACGGTGACCTGGCCGTCATGATGGGCGTTGCCAAGGACCACGTCCTCATCGGCGACAACGGCCAGATCTTTGAATTCTCGAACCGTTCGGGCCATAAGACAGGCCACGTCAATGCAGGCCGCGTCTTCGTCGACGGTCTCGGCGTCGGCGATGTCGGCAACATCGTCATCCGCGACCGCCAGCAGCTGGCCATGGAAGGTGTCGTCATCGTCGTCATGACCCTGGCCAAAGGGACGAGCCATCCCCTGGCCGGCCCGGATATCGTTTCCCGCGGTTTCGTCTATGTCCGCGATTCGGAAGAATTAATCCGCGAAGCCCATGACCGCGTCGCCGCTGTCCTCGAACGCTGCGAAGCCGGTAATATTCGCGAATGGGCTGTCATCAAGTCCCAGGTCCGCGATACGCTGAGCCGTTATCTCTATGAAAAGACACGGCGCCGTCCGATGATCCTGCCGATCATCATGGAAGTATAATTTGATATTTGTTACTGTGACAGCGGAGGCATCTCGTGCCTCCGCTGTTTCTCAGTCCCGACGAAAGGGGGAACTGTTATGGAGCAGAGGCGTGCCACGCCGCTGACGACGGCCGGCTGTTTTGCCGCCATTATGCTGGTCTTTGCGCTTCTCAGTACATACGTGCCGATTTTTTCTTTTATTGGTTATTTCATCATGCCCATTCCTATGGTCATCATCTTCATGAAATACGGCCTGCGCCAGGCCTTGCTGCTGGGTGTGACCGTAGGTTTCCTCATGGGGCTGTTCATCGACCCGGTGACGGCATTGGTCCAATTCCTGAGTTTTGGTACTGTCGGCCTGGCCTTGGGGGCCGGCTTCCGTTATGAATGGTCGGCTGTGCGCCTCTTGGGAACGGTTACAGCGGCCCTGGTCGCCGTCTTCGTCGTCATCGCCCTTTTATCCTATGCCGTCCTCGACGTCAATGTCTTCACCCAGATGAACGACTTCTTCACGCAGTTCATGGACAGTATGATGGCCCAGTACCAGCAGCAGGGCATGTCCGACGTCAAATTGGCAGAAACGCGGGCCCAGCTCAACCAGGTCCGGGAGATGCTGCCGTCGCTGCTGCCTATGTTCCTCTGTCTGGGTACGGCCATCATAGCCTATGCGAACATCAAGATTTCCCAAGTCATCCTGCGCCGTCTCGGCTTTTCGCTCAAGGCTTTTTTACCTATTCGTTATTGGGAAATACCCCGTAGTATGATATACTTATATATATTGGCATTGGTCATGAAATACTGGGGAGTGACACGGGATATTACCTGGCTCAATATCATCGGCATGAATCTCAATCAGATTGCCTTTTTCTTCATCTGTATCCAGGGAATTGCCTTCGTCTTTTATCTCCTCAGCCGCCGTTTCCGCTTAGGGAATGGCCTTCAGGCCCTGATCCTCATCTCATTTTTTGTCATGCCTGTTTTTTCGTATGCTGCCTTTTTAGCCGGCATCTTCGACATGCTTACGAATTATAGAAAAAAAGGTCGTACGCTTTAGTACGCAGGGGGCGGAACCATGTTTAAAACATTGCTGTCAAGGCGGTCGGAAGAACCTTTCTTCCTGATTACGGTCTTGCTGCTTATCATCATTGCCGTATATAATTGGGTCATCGCTTTGCTGGCCCTGATCCTTATCGGCGGGGCTTATGTCCTGACCCGCAAGAACCATAACGAACGCAACCGCGAAATCAGCCAATTCTTCGACGCCATCTCCAAGAGCGTCGACCAGGCTTCGACGTATGCCGTGCAGAATCTGCCTATCGGCATTGCTATCATCGACATGCAGTCCAATTTGTGCTGGGCCAACAGTGTCTTCCGCGACTGGGTCGGCGATATCGACAACGACCAGCAGCTGGACCACATCATGCCGAACTTGAAAGTCGATAAGTTCTGGGGAAAATCGGGGTATTTTTTTGAACACATCGGCGAACGCTATTACCGTGTCGTCTACAAGTATCTGCAGACCGAAGCCGCTGACGATGACAATTATCTCATCCTCTATTTTGAAGACATTACCGATACGGAACGGCAGAAGCTGAATTCCCTGGCCGCTGTTCCCGTCTTCTGCGATATCGAGATCGACAACCTGGAGGAAGTCGCCAAGGGGATGACGGCTGTCCAGCGGGCTACGCTGGTGACTAACGTCAACAACTGCCTCATCGGCGAGCTGTCCGGCCATAATTGCTTTATCTGGGCTTACGGCAATGAGAAGTACATTGCCTGCATGAGCCGGGATACGCTGGAATATTATAAGGAAGATAACTTTTCTTTCCTGGAAAAAATCCGTTCCATCCATACGGTCAACCGCATCCCCGTGACGCTCAGCATGGGCATCGCCATTTTCCCGAGTGACGTCATTGCGGCAGGCAAAGCCAACTTCAACGAGCTGGCTACGAAAGCCCGGGCCGGCCTCGACCTGGCCCTGGGCCGCGGCGGCGACCAGGTCGTCGTCTATGAAGAAGACGGGTCGCCTCACTTCTACGGCGGCAAGACGCGTTGTGTCGAAAAGAATACCCGCGTCCGGGCCCGTGTCGTCGCCCAGGCCATCCACGAGCTCATCGATACGTGCGATATGGTCCTGGTCATGGGTCATGAACGGGAAGATTACGACAGCATCGGCGCTGCCGTCGGCGTTGCTCACATGGCCCGCCTGGCAGGCAAGCCGGTACACGTCGTCGTCAGCAATCAGACCGACGCCATCCGGCGCCTGGAAGACCAGATCATGGACAATCCCGATTTCAAGGACCTGCTCATTTCGGCAGAAACGGCGGAGAACATCTGCAACAGCCAGACCCTGCTGTTTATTGTCGATACGCACCGTCCTGATATGACCGTGGCCCCGGCTTTGCTGGACGAAACGGACCGGCGCGTCGTCATCGACCATCACCGCCGCAGTTCGGACTTCATCAAGAAGCCCTTGCTGACCTATACGGAAACGTCGAGTTCTTCGACGAGCGAACTGGTGACAGAGCTCTTGCAATATTTCCAGGAAGATGTAGAATTGACGAAGATCGAAGCGACGGCTCTCTATGCCGGCATCATCGTCGATACCAAGAACTTCGCCGTCCAGACCGGCGTGCGCACTTTCGATGCAGCGTCGTATCTGCGCCGCTGCGGAGCGGATCCGGATATCGTCCGCGAACTGTTCAGCTCTGACTTCGATACCGTCAAGGACCGGGCCCTCATCTTGTCCGGTGCCCAGATCAGCGACGGCGTCGCCATGGCCAGCTGCCCCAAGGGGCAGCGCAATGCCACCATCATCGCCGCTCAGGTAGCGGATATGCTCATCAACATCGACAGCGTCGAAGCCAGCTTTACCTTCTATTATCTGGCCGATGACTGCATCGGTGTCAGCGCCCGCTCGAAAGGCGAAATCAATGTACAATTAGTCATGGAAGCCCTCGGCGGCGGCGGTCACCGTACCGTTGCCGGCGCCCAGTTGCGTGGCCGGACCCTGGTTGAAGCCCAGGGCGACGTCATGGCAGCTCTCCATGAAATCATAGATAAAGACAAGGAGATTGATGAAAAATGAAAGTAATCTTATTACAGGATGTAAAGAAACTCGGTAAAAAAGGAGATATCATCGAAGTATCGGAAGGCTATGGCCGCAACTTCCTCCTGCCCCGTAAATTAGCTGCTCCCGGCACGTCGGAAAACCTCAACGATGCTAAACAGAAAAAAGCCGCTGCCAAGCATAAAGCACAGGTCGCTTCGGATGAAGCCGTCATCCTGGCCAGCCAGCTGAAGAAAGTGGAACTGACCATTCCCGTCAAAGTCGGTGAAGGCGGCAAAGTCTTCGGTGCCATTACGGGTAAGACCATCAGCGAAGCTGCCAAGGCCCAGTACGATATCGACCTGGACAAGAAGAAAGTAGAAATCAAGGATCCGATTAAATCGCTCGGTGATTACGATGTCACTATCCGCGTCCATCCGACGATTACCAGTGTCATCAAAATACACGTTGTAGAAGGCTGATCATAAGCCATAAGGGGATACAATGAAAGAATTATTGGACAAATTATTACAGCGCCATAAGTACCTCGAACCGACGGCGGAGGAAGAACTCCGCCGTCAGGTTAACGTGCTTTATGGCGCTTTTACTGGTCTTATAGGGTCTGAAAAGATGGTTCTCCGGGCCAGTAAGTACTCTGCCTTGTCGTACATCCATTCCGAAGACCCGCGCCAGCGTCTGGTTGGCCTGCAGCGCCTCATCTATGAAGACGTCTCGTATGATAAAGTACCTGATGACGATGAAGTCATTACCGTCCTCAACGAACTGGAAATGGTCCTAGCTGAGATGCTGGCCCGTCAGGCTGTAGAAGAACGGCTGGAGAAGAAAATCAGCCAGCGCATGGATGAAAAACAGCAGGAATACGTGCGGGAAATCAAGATGGAACTCATCAAGGAAGAACTGCACGATGTCGAAACACCGCAGACCAAGCGCAAGCTCAAGGAATTGGACGACCTGGAAAAAGTCCATCTTACGGAATCGGTCATGGAACGGGTCCGTCCGAAAAAGCTCCGGGCTATTGTTGGTCAGGAACGGGCTGTGGAAGCGATGCAGAGCAAGTTATCGTCTGTCTATCCGCAGCACCTGCTCCTCTACGGACCGCCTGGCGTCGGCAAGACGACGGCTGCCCGCATCGTCCTCGACGAAGCCAAGAAGCTGCCCTTTACGCCTTTTGGGCCCGATGCGCCCTTTATCGAAACGGACGGGACGACGCTGCGCTGGGATTCACGGGATATGACCAATCCCCTCATCGGCTCAGTCCATGACCCGATTTACCAGGGCGCCCGCCGCGACCTGGCCGATACGGGAATCCCAGAACCGAAGCCGGGCCTGGTCACGGAAGCTCATGGCGGCATCCTTTTCATCGACGAAATCGGTGAAATGGACCCGATGCTGCTCAACAAGCTGCTGAAAGTCATGGAAGACAAAAGGGTCCGCTTTGAATCCGCCTATTATGACGAAGACGACCCGAATGTGCCGCAGTATATCAAGAAGCTCTTTGCCGAAGGCGCTCCAGCCGATTTCATCCTCATCGGTGCGACGACGCGGGACCCGTCGGAAATCAATCCGGCCATCCGGTCGCGCTGTGCCGAAATCTTTTTTGAACCCCTCATCCCGTCGGATATCGAACAGATCGTCACCAATGCCGCTGCCCAGTTAGGGGCGGAACTGGAAGACGGCGTGGCGAAACTCATCAGCGAATTCACCATCGAAGGCCGCAAGGCCGTCAACATCCTGGCCGATACATATGGCCTGGCTGTCTTTAAATCGGGCTCCAAGGACCACGTGCGCATCACCTGTGACCACGTCCGCCGCGTCGCCCAGATCAGCCGCCTCGTGCCTTATGTGACAGAAAAAGCCAGCGATACGCCTGTCGTTGGCAAGGTCTTCGGCCTCGGCGTTGCCGGTTACCTCGGTTCGGCCATCGAAATCGAAGCTGTCGCCTTTCCGGCACGGGCGCCGGGGAAGGGTTATTACCGCTTCAACGATACGGCCGGCTCCATGGCTAAAGACTCCATGTTCAACGCGGCTGCTGTCGTCCGCCGTATGACCGGCAAGGAACTGTCCGATTACGACGTCAACATCAACTTCGTCGGCGGCGGTAATATAGACGGACCATCGGCAGGCTGTGCCATTACGACGGCTCTCATTTCGGCCATCACCAAAAAGCCCGTACGCCAGGATATGGCCCTGACCGGTGAAATTTCCATCCAGGGCCAGGTCAAGCCCGTCGGCGGCGTCTTTGAAAAGGCCTATGGCGCCCGTCAGGCCGGCATGAAAGGCATCATCATCCCAAAAGAAAATGCCCATGATATCCCGGAACGCCATTTAGGCCTGGATATCCACTATGCCGTCACCATCGACGACGTATTGAAACTGATGTTAGTCGGACAGGGGGAAGCATAATATGGAACAGCGGATTCCACCGCAGAACGTAGAGGCCGAACAGGCCGTCCTGGGGGCCATGCTCTTATCCCACGATGCCGTCATCGTTGCCATGGAAAAGCTCCAGTCCCGGGATTTTTACCGTGACGTCCATCGCATCATCTTCGAGGCCATGGAACACCTCCATCGGGAAAATAAAGAAATCGACGTCATCACTTTGCCGGACGAGCTGAAACGCATGAAGAAGCTCGATGATGTAGGCGGTCTTGAATATGTCCTGAACCTGCCGAATCTGGTGGGCTCAGCAGCCAATATCGAATATTACGCCAATATCGTTGCCGAAAAGGCCCTGGCGCGCAACCTCATTTCGACGTGTACCGAACTGACGACGGAAGCCTATGACGGCCAAAAGGAAACAGAAGCACTCCTGGATGATGCCGAGCGGCGCATCCTCCAGCTGTCGGATACGAAGAACCGCGGCGATTTCGCGTCAGTCGGCGCCGTCGTCGAAGTGACCCTCGACAAGATTACCAAGCTCTATGAAAATAAAGCGGGCCTCACTGGCCTGCCGACGGGGTTCCGCGACCTGGACCGCATGACGTCGGGCCTGCAGCCGTCCGATTTGATCCTGGTCGCTGCCCGTCCGAGTATGGGCAAGACGGCCTTTACCCTGAATATTGCCCAGAACGTCGGCGTCCGTCAACATAAGACGGTAGCCTTCTTTTCCCTGGAAATGTCCCAGGAACAGCTCGTCCAGCGCCTGCTCTGCCAGATTGCCCATATCGATTCGCAGAAACTGCGCACAGGCCAGCTCAACAGCGATGAAGAATGGACGCGCCTGACCGATGCCTGTGATAAGCTCTATGAATCGCCTATTTACATCGACGATACGCCAGGCATCTCTGTCGCCGAAATGCGCTCGAAAGCGCGGCGCCTCAAGTCAGAACACGGCCTGGATCTGATCATCGTCGACTACCTGCAGCTCATGCAGGGCCGCAATGCTGAAAGCCGTCAGCAGGAAATCTCCGAGATTTCCCGGTCCCTCAAAGCCCTGGCGCGGGAACTGAAAGTACCGCTCATCGCCTTGTCCCAGCTCAGCCGCAGTGTCGAAAGCCGGCAAGACAAACGGCCTATGCTCAGCGACCTCCGTGAATCGGGGGCCCTGGAACAGGATGCGGATATCGTTTCCTTCTTGTATCGCGAAGATTACTACGATAAGGAAACGGAGAACCAGCACATTACGGAAGTCATCCTGGCCAAGCACCGCAACGGCCCTGTCGGGTCGGTCAAGCTCTATTTCAAGAACGAGTTCACGCTGTTCCTCAACCTGGACACGCAGCATGAAGGGTAGGTACAATTAATTTTAAAAAAGTGTAAAAAAACACTTGCATTATTCCGTGGGGTATAGTATACTAATCAAGTCAGCGGTTCTGACAGAGACTTTGGAGCGAGGTTCTGCCTCGTCAGAAGAAATAAGAAAAGCTGATAAAAAAGTTCTTGACAGAACGTCAGTCCTTTGATATAATAGACTACGTTCCACGGAACAGTAAGCCAACGTAGCTCAATTGGTAGAGCAACTGACTTGTAATCAGTAGGTTGTAGGTTCAAGTCCTATCGTTGGCTCCAGTAAATGGTGGGGTTCCCGAGTGGCTAAAGGGAGCAGACTGTAAATCTGCCGGCGTTTGCCTTCGAAGGTTCGAATCCTTCCCCCACCACCAATTATCGCGGGGTGGAGCAGTTGGTAGCTCGTCGGGCTCATAACCCGAAGGTCGTAGGTTCAAGTCCTGCCCCCGCTACCAAATTTTTTTACTGTCAGGTAAAAAAACAACTTCATAATTGGCTTTGACCAGTTCATAAGCTGTTGTAGCTCAGTCGGTAGAGCGTATCCTTGGTAAGGATAAGGTCACCGGTTCAATCCCGGTCAATAGCTCCACACATGGCGGCTTAGCTCAGTTGGCTAGAGCATGCGGTTCATACCCGCAGTGTCCAGAGTTCGAATCTCCGAGCCGCCACCACACTAATAACCTCGTGCAGACGAGGTTATTTCTATATGCAAAAATATTTTTTGTTTAAATTTTCCTATTT
>CABQJB010000027.1 GCA_902464195.1 uncultured Megasphaera sp. | reverse complement strand
CTGCTGACGGCTGCCTCCCCCTATTCTTTCATGGCTTTGACGACTTCCGGGTCTACGGCGAAGCCGTGGGCTTCGTCGGGGAAGCTGCGGTCTTTGACGTCGTGGATGTACTGACCTACGGCATCGACGATGGTCTGATGGAGGTCGGCATAGGTCTTGACGAATTTCGGGCGGAAGCCACTGCTCATGCCCAGGAGGTCCGTGCAGACCAGGACCTGGCCATCGCAGCCATTACCGGCACCGATGCCGATGGTCGCTGCCGTATGCAGGGCTTTGGTGATTTCCGTGGCGATATCCGTCGGGACACATTCCAGAACCATGGCAAAAGCGCCGGCTTCTTCCAGCTTCAAGGCATCGGCAATCAATTTCTTAGCCGTTTCGCTGTTCTTACCCTGGACGCGATAGCCGCCGAGCTGATGGACGGACTGCGGCGTCAGGCCGATGTGGCCGACGACGGGGATGCCGGCTGTCGTCATGGCTTTGACGGCATCGCAGACACTGGCGCCGCCTTCGAGCTTGACGGCGTCGCAGCCCGTTTCCTTCATGAGCCGGCCGGCATTGTGCAGGGCCTGCTGGGTGCTTTCCTGATAGCTCATGAAGGGCATGTCGCCGACGACCAGGGCCCGTTTGACGCCGCGGACGACAGCCGCCGTATGGTGGATCATATCTTCCATAGTCACGGGCAGTGTCGACGTATGGCCCATGACGACATTGCCCAGGGAATCGCCGACGAGAATCATGTCGATACCGGCTTCATCGACGTTCTGAGCCATGATATAATCATAAGCCGTAATCATGGAAATCGGTGTGCCTTCCTGTTTCATTTTCTTAATGGTCAGATTGGTTACTTTCTTGTTCATGGTGAACTCCTTCCGCCATCGCAAGGATTCTTGTCAGCGTGTCATGCTGTTTCTCTGTAATCGTTCCGTTTTCTAAGGCTAACTCTGCAGCGGCGCAGCCAAAAGCACAATAAGGCTGGAGCCATTTCTCCGGCATGATGGCCAGGTGTTTGGCAACGGTTCCGGCATCTCCGCGGGATACAGGGCCGGTCAAAGCCGTCTGCCACAGTGGATGCTGTCGGACATTATCCATCGTCCCTTCGACGAGGGGCCGCAGCGCCTGGGCTGCATCGCCGGCACTGCCGGTCCAGCGGCTCATAAGTTTCTGGGCAATGGCCAAGGCCGTCACGACGTAGTTGGAACAGAAGCAAGCCGCAGCATGGTAGAGCATGCGTTCTTCAGGCGGTACGAAAAAAGGCGTACTGCCCAGAGTCCGGGCCAGCTCGGCCGCAACAGCCTTCGCCGTTTCATCGCCATCGACAGCCATATAGATTCCTTTCAGGCGGTCTGCCGACGGTTCGGCGAAACTTTGCAGCGGATGAAGGCTGCCAACAGGATATCCCAACCGTGAAAGGGGCTGAAGAGGCGACAAATCCATAGCACCGCTGCAGTGAAATATACAGGTCCGAGGCGGCAGCGTATCCCCTGCCAGGGAGGCGGCCAATTCCCGGCTCACCGGAGCCAGGGCATCGTCACGTACCGTGAGCAGCAGGACATCGCAGTGCCGTACGAGTTCGGCGCCGTCGGTATAGGCGTTGACGTGGAGACGGCAGGCCATTTGTTGTGTATGTTCTTCTGTGGAACAAAGGATTCCTTCGACATCAGAAGGAAAAGCTAAAACAAAAGAAGCGCCGACTCTGCCGGCGCCGATAATACCTAAACGCATGATAACTCCCTCAAAAAAAAGCGCACTCCTCCCGGGAATGCGCGTAAAAAGCCTACGTTTACAAGAATTCGTCCCGGTCTTTCGATCCAAGCGATATGCTATAAAATTATGATGATAGTTGACCCGGATTTTTTACGGTACGGATCCCAAAAGATTCCGTCCAACCCGAATCACATGTACAGGATACTACATTCGTGAAAATTTTACCAATAACTTTTAGGAATAGAGTATGATAGTGGTTCGTAGTTCGTGACTCGTGGTTCGTAAAAGCACTAAGTACTAGCCACGAACAACTAGCCACTAGCCACAAAAAAAGAGCTGTCTATAAAGACAGCTCTTTTTTCACACACAATATGGTGGGCGGTAATGGATTCGAACCATCGACCCCCTCGATGTCAACGAGATACTCTAACCAACTGAGCTAACCGCCCATATTTCGTATTTCTTTGTGCGACTCGTTTATTATAACTTACTTCTCCTATTTTGGCAAGTCCATTTTTAATTATTTTTTCCTCTATTGACTTGAACTCAACTCCAGCCTGTATAATAAAGACAAGGAGGGATTGCTTTGAAGATAAAAGATGTGAGTGAAAAATTCCAGCTTTCGCCGGATACGCTGCGCTATTACGAAAAAATCGGACTCATCCGCAATGTCCCGCGTGATAAGAACGGCGTCCGCGATTATACCGAGGAAAACTGTGCCGCCATTTCCTTTATCAAGTGTATGCGTGCGGCCAGCGTCTCCATCGACGGCCTATCGCGATACATGGAGCTCTTCCAGCAAGGCGATGCGACCCGCGCAGCACGCCGTCAAATCCTGGTAGATGAAAGGAACCACCTGGAAAGCCGTCAAAAAGACATCCAGGAAGCCCTGCAGCACTTGAACTGGAAAATCAAACTGTATGACGAAGGGAAGTTTTGACAGGTATTAGTGGCTCGTGGTTCGTGGCTCGTAGCTCGTACTCGTCAGGGGCGCCCTGCAGGTCTCAGGTCGCAGAAAAAGTCTTTAAATTTAAAGCCATCTGCTAACCACTAGCCACTAACCACTAACTGCTAAAAAAGGACTTGTCATCATATGACAAGTCCTTTTTTCACACAATATGGTGGGCGATAATGGATTCGAACCATCGACCCCCTCGATGTCAACGAGATACTCTAACCAACTGAGCTAACCGCCCATATTTTGTACTTCTCTGTGCGACTCATTTATTATAACCTATTTTCCTATCTTTGGCAAGGGCTATAGGAAAATTATTTCAACATTTTTTTGATTTCATATGTCACCTGACGTTCATTCAGTACGGTATTAAAGGGGCGCGTCATCTGGCCGCCGCGAGCGATGAAGATAAGCTGCGGGACCTGGTGGACGCCGTATTCCTTGAGCATCTGTTTCCGGGCGCCATATAGGGGCAGATGATATCCCTGCTGGCCGACATAGGTCCGGCTCTCATCCCTGTCCGGTCCGACGGGGATGGTCACGAAATAGATGGCCTGACCGTACTGGGCATAGGCGCTCTCCAGGATAGCCAGCTGGTGCAGGCTGTCGCTGCTCCAGGCAGCCCAGAAAAAGAGGCAGACCGGCTTCTGGTTATACAAGGTCTGCAAGCGTATATCCTCTCCATCCGAAGCCTGCAAGGATTCATCAGGTGCCAACATTTCCGTTTCCCTTTCGCTCACTTCTTCCGCTTCCCTGACGACGTCGGAACTATAGGCATCTTCTTCTTTGCCAGGCCAGAAAAAAGCCGTCAGTATCAGACAGATACAAGCCAGGCCGGCCAGAATTCTCGTCTTGATGGTCATGGTCTCTCCCCTTTCTCCCATTTTCTTACTATTATAACTGAAAGCAGTGGTTCGTGGCTAGGGGCTAACAACTTGAAGAGGGCTTGTCGTCGTGCGACAAGCCCTCGAATCTGGGGATAGGATCTATTGTAATTGCGTATTATGCGTGGATGTAGATGCGGACGGCCCGGTTGATGAGATTGATTTTACGGCCGTAGAAAGCATGGTACATGATGAAGCAGGCAATGGCTACGATAGCAGCGACGGCATAGAGCTGGGGGAAAGTGAGCAGGCCGTGGAGGCTGCCGAGGACATACGGGCCTACGCCGATGCCGAGGTCGAGGGCGACGAAGTACGTCGACAAGGCGACGCTGATGCGGTACGACGGCGTCAGTTTGATGCAGACGGCCTGACCGTTAGACATGAACGTGCCATAGCCGAGGCCGACGAAGACGCCCGATAAGAGCAACTGCCACGAAGCACCGGTAATACTGAGGAGGAACAAGCCGATGGCCAGGCAGATGTAGCAGGGATAGAGGACGTAATTTTCGCCTTTGTGGTCGAAGATGACGCCCGTCATCGGACGAGTGATGGTAATGACGACGGCATAGACGACGAAGAAGAACGTACCGGCCTGGACCAGGTTGATTTCACGGGCATAAGCGGCCAGGAAAGTGAGGACGCTGGAATAAGCGAAGCCCATGAAAAAGCCGATGACGGAGATGACCATGACACGATATTCGACGTAATTGTCGAGGCTCATGGCTTTCATCTTGGCAACCTGTTCAGACGTAAGGGTGATTTCGTCGATATGAAGAGCGATGCAGCCAATCATGCACAAGCCGACGAGGACGGCGCAGAGTGTGATGATAAAGGTGAAGTTCGTGACGACGATGAGGAACATGCCTAAGAAAGGACCGACGGCAGCGGCCAGGCTGGTGCTCAGGCCGTAGTAGTTGATGCCTTCTCCCCGCTTTTCTGCCGGGATACAGGAAGCGACAATGGTGTTCGTCGCTGTCGAAACGATGCCATAGGCCATGCCGTTGAGGAAACGGATAGCAAAGAGAATAGCGAGATTGGGGATATAAAAATATAATAATGTCGTTACAAAATAAAGGATAATCCCGCCATACAGCGATTTGCGGCGGCCATACAATTCAATGGCTTTGCCGAACTGTAAGCGTGCCAGCAAGGTGCCGACAATGAAGATGCCCGAAGCCAGGCCGGCTTCACCGAGAGAGGCATGCAGCTGGTCTTTGGCGACGACGGCAATGATAACCATCAATAAATAATAAATGAGATAGACTACAAAATTGATACCTGTGTCGAGAAGGAAGTCTTTGTTCCAAAGGGATTGATTCGACATTGTGTATTCACTGCTCCTTTCGTATTTGCAAGCTAGATTCTACACCTTCTCCCCCATCTTGTATAACGCAAAAAAAAGATACCTGCCATCGTTTTTTATGATGGCAGATACCTTTATCATTATTTTTTAATATGATACACACGGCGGATATAGTCTACGAAAACCTGAATCGTCGCGTACTTGGGATTGTCCTTCTTATAGACCAGATAACAGGGCAGGCGCAGCGGCGGTTCCAGTCCGCAATAGCCTTCGTCTATACCCATGGCCTGGAGGAATCGTTCCGGCAGAATAGCTCCAATGCGGTTCTGCTGGCAATAATTCATCATGGCATAAGGCGTGGAGAACCAGGCCTGCGTCTCCTGCGGCGGACAGGCATGGGCCGTAAAATAGTGATTGATGTAGTTATTCATCTCGTATTGCGGCGAATACTGCGCCAATGGCTGAGATGCCACGTATTGCGGCGTCACGGCATGTTCCGGCAGATCCAGGTTCGGTCCGTAATAGACGAGGTTCTCGATGCCAAAAAAGACCTTCTCATAGTCTTCCAGGTGCAAGGCCGGCAGATAAAAGAGGGATACGATATCCAGTTTATCCTCTTTCAGCCACTGGATCATCTCCCGGACTTCCAGGTTGTAGACCCGGAAAGAGGCACCGCTGTGGTGTTCCTGGAAATAAGCGAGGTGGCGGTTCATGTGGACGTCACCTAAGGACAGCATGATTCCCACCGACAGGGGCTGGGTCTTCCCCGTCCGCCCGGGCAGTTCGCTCATGGCCTCTTCTAATTCACCCAAAATATGGGCTATTTTCGTGTAGAACATCTTGCCAGCCGGCGTCAGGTGACTTCCCCTGTTCGAGCGCTCGATGAGGCGGACGCCGACGAGGTCTTCCAGTTTCTTCATCTGCGCACTGAAAGCCGACTGGGTAATGTTGGCGGCATTGGCAGCCGTCGTGAAATTGCCATACTTCCCATAAATGACGAAATTCCGCAGCTGCTGTATCGACGGTAAATCCATGGGGCCTCCTTATGATAAAAGGCGCCGTCTACGAAGACAGCGCCTTTTAAGTGGTTAGTTGTTAGCAGTTAGTGGCTAGTAGACGGCTCTCAATTTAAAGGCTTTTTCTACAAACTACAAACTCTGAACTACAAACAATAAAGAAAGGAGCATCACATGACGACAGAAGCCTTCCTGTGACGCTCTCTTCAATTACTTATTCATCTAAGAGTTCATCGAATTTTGCATTGGCTGCGTCGAATTCTTCGTCCGTCGGTGCGACGTAGACGTCTTCGCCGTCTTCCTGGTCGACGCGGGCGATGATGGCATCGCCGCCTTCTTCGTCTTCCGTGACTTCGACGAGCAGGGCGAATACTTTACCATCGAGGTCGAGGCGCTGTACTTCCTGATATTCCACTTCGTTGCCTTGGTCATCGGTAGCGGTCACAATGATGACTTCTTCCAATTCGTTGTTCATTTCTTCCGACATAGTAGTCCTCCTTAATGAGCATGAGCGTCTAAATAATTCTGTAAAATAAGGATTGCTGCCATTTTATCGACAAACTGCTTGCGCTTTTCGCGCCGCACATTGCCTTCCTTTAATACATTCTGGGCCATAACGGTCGTCAGGCGTTCATCCCAATAGACAATGTCTATATCCGGGACGGTTTGCTGGAATCGTTCGACGAATTCTTCGATTTTCTTCATATTATCGCTGTAGTCACCGTTCATATGACGCGGCTTGCCTACGACGATGCGGTGTACTTCTTTTTCTTTGATCAGTTCGCGCAGACGGGCAAAGTCTGCTTCATCGGATTTACGGCGGATCGTCTCTACGCCCTGTGCCGTAATCAGCAAGGCATCGCTGCAGGCGACACCGATGGTCTTGGAACCGACATCGAGTCCTAAAATTCTCATATGTCTCCTATAAATTGTGCTGTTTGACGTACGAACGGACTAATTCTTCGATGAGTTCATCCCGTTCGATGCGCCGGATATTGCTGCGAGCATTGTTGTGGCTCGTGATATACGTCGGGTCACCGGACAGGAGATAGCCTACGATCTGATTAATCGGGTTGTATCCTTTTTCTTCCAATGCGTGATATACATCTTCCAGAATCATGGATGCAACGGTCTGTTCTTCACTTCGGTTTTGCATAATCATCGTTTCGTCGCTTACTGCCATGTTCACTCACATCCTTTTTATTCAACTGGCATGACTGCCAAAATTTATGCTAACATATCGCGTACGGCTGCGGCACCGGCTTTGAGGGCATCGCCCAATTTTTCCGGTTCCTTGCCGCCGGCCTGGGCCATATCGGGACGGCCGCCGCCATTGCCGCCAGCTGCCTGAGCAGCGGCTTTGATGATTTTGCCGGCATGGAGGCCTTTCTTGGTATCGCTCTTGGCGACTTTGCAGACGAAGTTGACTTTATCACCATTCGTCATACCCAAGAGGACGACGCCGCTGCCGAGCTTGTCGAGGACCGTATCGGCCAGGTCGCGCAGGTTGTCCATGGAATCAGCCTGAGCGACAGCTGCGACGACGGGAACGCCGCCAATATCCTCTTTGGCTGCCAGGATGCTGTCCATATCGGACAGGGCTGCATCTTTCTTGAGCTGGGCCAATTCTTTTTCCGTATCTTTGAGCTGGGCCAGGAGGGCTTCCAGTTTGGCCGGCGCATCGCTGACCTTGGCTTTCATGAGGCCTGCCAGCTGCTGCAGTTCCTGCGATTCATCCTTTGCCAGCTTGAGGGCTGCCGGACCGGTAACAGCTTCGATGCGGCGGACACCGGAGCCGGTCCCGGTTTCACTGGTGATGCGGAAGGTGCCGATGACCGACGTGTTGGCCACATGGGAGCCGCCACAGAGTTCGCAGCTGAAGTCGTCAACGGAGACGACGCGGACGATGTCGCCGTATTTTTCACCGAACAAGGCCATAGCGCCCTTTTCTTTAGCCGCATCAAGGGCCATTTCTTCGATAGTGACGGGAACGGCCTTGAGGATTTCTTCATTGACCATGGCTTCGATTTTATCCAGTTCATCCTGCGTGACCGGCGAGAAATGGGTAAAGTCGAAACGCAGGTGGTCCGGTGTGACCAGGGATCCAGCCTGGTTGACGTGATTGCCCAATACCTTGCGCAGGGCAGCCTGCAAGAGGTGCGTTGCCGTGTGGTTGCGGGCCAGATTCATATGGCGCTGTTTGTCGACAGCGATATCGACGGCATCGCCTGTGCGCAGGACGCCTTCTGTGATTTCAGCGATGAGGTATACCAGGCCGTTGGGCAGGGCCTGGGCATCGGTAACCTTTGCCTTGCCTTCGGCAGCGCAGAGGATGCCCGTATCGCTGAGCTGGCCGCCGCCTTCAGCATGGAAGGGGTTGTCATCGAGGATGATTGTTACTTCCTGGCCATCGCGGGCTTCGCTGATTTCGACGCCTTCTTTGCCGAGCATGGCAATCGTCGCTTTGACAGCCGATTCGTCATTGACCAGTTTCGACTGGTCCAGCTTGGTCGTATCCGGCGTAGCGACTTTGGCCGATACTTTGGTATGGGCAGCGCGGGCCCGTTCCTGCTGTTCCTTCATGGCTTCCTGGAAGCCGTCTTTATCGACTTTGAATCCCTGTTCGCCGGCGATTTCTTCGGTCAGTTCCATGGGGAAACCATACGTATCGTAGAGTTTGAAAACTTCAGCCCCTGTAAGGACCTTGTCGTCGCCGACATGGGCCATCATATCGTTGAGCAGTTCCATGCCCTGCGCCAGGGTTGCGCTGAACTGTTTTTCTTCTGTATTGATGATCTGTTTGATGAGGGCTTCGTGTTCCCGCGTTTCCGGATATTCATCGCCGAGGATGTCCAATACCGTATCGACGAGACCTGCCAGGAAGAGGTCCTTAATGCCCAAAAGGCGGCCAAAGCGGACGGCACGTCGCAGGATACGGCGCAGGACGTAGCCGCGGCCTTCGTTGGACGGCAGGATGCCATCGGAAATCATGAAGGTAATGGCGCGGATATGGTCGGCAATGACCTTCATGGCCATCTTCTGGCGCGGATCATTGTAATCGCCGCCGGAAATGGCGATGACTTTTTCAATGATCGGGAAGATGAGGTCCGTTTCAAAGTTCGATTCTTTCTGCTGGATGACCGAAGCCAGTCGTTCCAAACCGCAGCCCGTATCGATGTTCTTCTTGGCCAGCGGTTCGTACTTGCCATCTTTCGTACGGTTGTACTGGGTGAAGACGAGGTTCCAGATTTCCAGGTAGCGGTCGCAGTCGCAGCCGACGGTACACGTCGGTTTGCCGCAGCCCCGTTCCGGGCCGAGGTCATAGAAGATTTCGCTGTCCGGACCGCACGGGCCTTCGCCGATTTCCCAGAAGTTATCGTCGAATTTGAAGATACGTTCGTCAGCCAGGCCAATCATATTATGCCAGTAGTCATAGGCTTCTTTGTCATCGGGATAGATGGTGACATACAATTTATCCGTATCCAGTTCCAGGACCTTGGTCAGGAATTCCCAGGCCCAGGAAATGGCTTCTTTCTTGAAGTAGTTGCCAAAGGAGAAATTGCCCAGCATTTCAAAGAACGTATGGTGACGGGCTGTACGGCCTACGTTATCGATATCGTCGGTGCGGATACACTTCTGACTCGTCGTGACGCGGTACGACGGCGGTACGAGCTTACCCGTGAAATACGGTTTGAGCGGTGCCATGCCGGCGCCGATGAGGAGCAGGCTGGGGTCGTTTTCCGGAATGAGCGGAAAGCTGTGCAGGATCAGGTGCTCCTTGCTCTTAAAGAACTGTAAATAGGCTTTGCGGATTTCATTACCCGTCATATACTTCATATAGTAAACACTCCCTCTAAATATCTTTCTACATGGGAAAATTATACGCTCATTTCCCCCTGTTCGGCAACCTTTTCTTGTTATTTTTTATCTCCCAGTCCGGTTGTATAAGGAAAGGCTAGAGGACGACTGTTCCCTAGCCAGTTTGCCTATCTCCGGACCCGTGTAGCACCGACATAGCGCGGCGACCAATAGCCGCTGTCGAGGCTGTCTACGCGGATACCGCCACTACTGGTGGCACTGATGAAATTATTGTTGCCGACATAGATGCCCGTATGGGATACACCCGGTTCATATGTCGTGAAGAAGACCAAATCGCCCGGCATGAGTTCGCTGCGGCGGACCCGCTGGCCCACTTCATATTGTTCATCGGCCAGGCGCGGCAGGTTGATGCCATTATGGGAAAAGACATATTTCGTAAAGCCTGAGCAGTCAAAGCCTTCAGCCGGCGTATTGCCGCCGAAAACATAAGGGATACCGAGATACTGATAAGCCGAATTGACCAACTGGTTGCCGAAAGCATCGCCGCCGCTGAAATGACGGTATTTGCTGATAGCGCCATTGTTGAAGCGCGTGCCCTGGCTTTTCTTCATGACCGGCTTAGGCGGCAGCATGGAACGATTGCCTGTCAGGAGATAATAGGTCCAGCCGCCGACTTTGCCGCTGACCTGGATTTTCTTATCCTTCTGATACTGTGATACAGCCCGCGCCGTATCGTTGGTGTAAACACCGTTGACATTGACCCGGTAGCCTTTACTGCGAAGAATCTGCTGAATCGAACGGACTTCATCGCCCCGGCTGCCAATCGTTAATGGAGAAGCAGCCAGTGCCGGCAGTGCGGCAAAAACGAAAAGTGCGGCAAATATCCAAACTTTACTGATTTTTTTCCACATAAATACTCCTCTCTGTCTCGAAGGCCATACAACGCACCGTTCTTATCTGTCTTTATGCTGGCCGAGTTCAGCCCGCAGCCAATACAGAGGCCTATGTTTCACCTCTTCAAATATACGTCCTATATACTCTCCGATGACACCAATAAAAATGAGCTGGAACCCGCTGAACAGGCAGTCGACGATCATCGTCGTCGTCCATCCCGGCACGGCTTCGCCCATTATATTACAATAAATGACATGCAAAATCATGAGCAGGCTCAACAAGCCGCTCAGCATACCGACATAAAAGGAAACCCGCAGGGGAATCTTGGAATAGGCCATGATCCCGTCCAGGGCAAAATGAAGCATCTTGCGCATGGAAAATTTCGATTTCCCGGCATAACGCTTCGGTGCTACGAAATGAATGAAAGTCTGTGTGTAGCCGATATCCCCGATGAGGCCGCGGATGAAACGGTCGTGTTCCCGGAACTGCTTGAATGTTTCCAGGACCCGCTTATCGATGAGGCGGAAGTCGGATCCGCCCGGTGTGATGTGGACCGGAGATACGGCATTCAGTATGCGGTAATACCATTTCGACGTCATGCGCTTGAGGAAGCCCGCATCGTCCGTCGCTTCCCGTATGGTCTGGACGACGTCGTTGCCTTCGCGCCATTTCTGGACTAATTCGGGAATCATCGACGGCGGATGCTGCAAATCACCATCCATGGTGATAACGGCGTCGCCAAGGGCATGATCCATGCCGCAGGTAATGGCCAGCTGATGGCCGAAGTTGCGGGCCAGGATAAAGGCCCGCACGTGTTCATCCTGCTGAGTCAAGCGGCTGAGGATGAGGGGCGTTGCATCTTTAGAACCGTCGTCAACAAAGATGATTTCATAATCCATATCGAGTGTCGCTGCGGCTTTCGTCGCCTCTTCATAGAATTTCTCAATGTTCGGCTGTTCATTGTATACAGGAACGACAATAGACAATAATTGTCGTTCCGTCCCTCTCGTTTCTAAATTCAATTATATCATCCCAATATTTTTGTTGTCAAAACCGGCAGCCTTGCTTTCTGCTACGACAGACGCCAGGAACTTGCTGATTTCCGCCTGCGAGGCATAGCCGATAATGCGTTTGAGTGGCTTACCGCCTTTAAAGAACAATAATGTCGGAACCGCCATGATTTCATATTTTTCGGCAATATTCCGCATCGTATCGACATTGATGCGTACTACTTTCACAGCATCGCCAAAATTCGCGGCAGCCTGGCTGATTTCTGAATGAACCATCTTGCACGGCTCGCACCAGGGAGCCCAGAAGTCTGCGATGACAATGCCCGGCTGGTGAAGGACTTTCACAGAAAAATCGGCATCACTGTCAATCGAAACTACTGCCATGATTATACAACCTCCTATCTGGCCGATGTAAATCAAATTCATTATACCACTTTCGCTTAATGAAGCCAACTAGAAAGATTGTTCTTTGTCAAGGGCGCAAAAAAGGGGCTGTCCTTTGAAGACAGCCCCTTTTTAGTGGTTAGTGGCTCGTGGCTCGTGGCTAGTGGTTCGTAGGGGCCGTCCCACAGGGCGGCCCGCTTAGGAAATGTACGATTTCCTAACCTGTTTGTTGAGAGAATCCCCCATGACAGCTGACTGCTACCGGCTAACGGCCAGCACCCGTTCGAAGAGGTTCTTTGCCAGGGGGCCGAAGCCGTCGCGTTTTAGCGATGAATAGGCCAGGGCCGGCCGGTCTGACGGGAAGAGTTTGTTGAGCTGGGCCAGGTTGCGGTTCTTTTCATTGGCTTTGAGTTTGTCCGCCTTGGTCCCTACGATCTGCAGGGGAACGCCGGCACCGGCCAGCCAGTCATAGGCCTGCTGGTCGATGGCAAGGCCGGGATGGCGCAGGTCGACGAGCAGGCAGAGGACGCAGAGGTTCGGCGACTGCGTGACGTATTCGCCGATGAAAGCGCTCCACATGTCGCGGTTCCTGCCGCCGGTCTTGGCAAAGCCATAGCCCGGCAGGTCGACTAAGTAGAACGGCAGGCGCTGCTCCCCTTCTACTTCATCGCGCCGCCGCAGGGCTGCGCTGAAGTAGTTGATGGTCTGTGTCTTCCCCGGGGCGCCGCTGACGCGGGCCAGGCCGCGATGGTTGCACAGGGAATTGATCAGGCTCGATTTACCGACGTTGGAACGGCCGAGGAATGCGACTTCCGGCATGTTCCCTTCGGGGTACTGGTCGCGGCGGACAGCCGTCGTGGCATAGGCCGCCTTGATGATGTCATACGAAGCCATCAGGACTTCACCAGTGCCTGAGCCAGCACTTCATCCATATGGTGAACGAAGACGAATTTGACGTCTTTTTTGACCGACTGCGGCACTTCATCCATGTCGCGCTTGTTTTCTTCAGGCAGGAGGATTTTCTTGATGCCAGCCCGATGGGCAGCGATGACCTTTTCCTTGATGCCCCCTACGGGCAGGACGGTCCCACGCAGCGTGATTTCACCGGTCATGGCCACGTCGTGGCGGACGGCTTTACCCGTCAGGGCCGACGTAATCGCCGTAGCCATGGTGATGCCTGCCGACGGACCGTCTTTGGGGATAGCCCCTTCAGGCAGGTGGATGTGCAAGTCCATGTTGGCGTAAAAATCGGCATCGATGCCCAGGACATCGGCCCGGCTGCGGACATAGGTCACGCCGGCTTCGGCCGATTCCTTCATGACATCACCGAGTTGGCCTGTAAGCAGCAGGCGGCCTTTGCCCTTGACGGCAACGGCTTCCGTTTCCAGGACTTCGCCGCCGACCTGGGTCCAGGCCATGCCGGTAACGATACCGACTTCGTCGTCCTTGTGGACCGTTTCCGGCAGGAATTTGACGGGGCCGAGCAGTTTTTCCAGGTTCTTGACGGAGACACTGAGCGGTACTTCGTCGTTCATGAGCAGGGACTTGCCGATACGGCGGCAAACCGTGCCGATGGTCTTTTCCAGGTTGCGGACGCCCGATTCACGCGTATAGCCTTCAATGATATGGCGCAGGACGGCGTCAGAGAACTTGGCCTGACTCGGTTTGAGTCCGTTTTCTTTGATCTGTTTCGGTACCAAGTAGCGTTTGGCGATCTGAACTTTCTCTTCTTCCGTATAACTCGTGAAGTCGATGATTTCCATACGGTCCATGAGGGGACGGGGAATATCGCTGAGGACGTTGGCCGTCGTGATCCAGAAAACTTTCGACAAGTCGAAGGGCAGTTCCAGGAAATGGTCACTGAAAGTATTATTCTGTTCCGGGTCGAGGACTTCCAACAGGGCTGACGACGGGTCACCGCGCATGTCGGAAGTCATCTTGTCGATTTCGTCGAGGAGGAAGACCGGGTTCTTGACGCCGGCCTGTTTCATGCCAGCCAGGATACGGCCCGGCAGGGCACCGATGTAGGTCCGGCGATGGCCGCGGATTTCGGCTTCATCGCGGACGCCGCCCAGGGATACGCGGACGTACTTACGGTTCATGGCCCGGGCGATGGACTTGGCAATACTCGTCTTACCCGTGCCCGGAGGCCCGACGAAACAGAGAATCGGCCCTTTCAGGCTGTGCGTCAGCTGTTTGACGGCTAAATATTCGATGATACGGTCTTTGACTTTCTTCAGGCCGTAATGGTCTTCGTCGAGGACTTTCTGTGCTTCGTTGAGGTCCAGGCGGTCCTTGGTTTCCTTCTTCCAGGGAAGGGCCATGGCCCAGTCGAGATAGGTACGGATGATGGCCGATTCCGCCATCATAGGCGGCATGGAGTCGAGGCGGTCCACTTCTTTGAGCAGGGCCGTTTCGATTTCTTTATCAAGCTTCATCTTCTTGATCTTGTCACGGAGTTCCTGGACTTCCGTATCCTTATCGACTTTATCACCCAATTCTTCATGGATGGCCTTGATTTTTTCCCGCAGGTAGTATTCTTTCTGCTGCTGGTCCATCTTGCCGCGGACTTCCATGTTCAGCTTCGATTCCAGGTTGGCAATGTCGACTTCCGTATCCAGGAGCGACGCAATGCGGCGCAAACGGGCTTCGACATCGGCCGTTTCCAGGAGCTGCTGGCGGATGACCAGACGCAGGGGCAGCTGGGACGCAGCAAAGTCAGCCAGGACACCCGGTTCATCGATGTTCTTGGCATTTTCGCTGGCTTCTTCGCCATCGCGGAGATTGCCCAGCCAGTCCAGGAGCCGCTTGAGGACGACCCGGCGCAGGGCTTCTTCTTCGACTTCGTTGCGGCTGATTTCAGCCACTTTGACGGCAGCCCCTTCGAGGTAATCAGCTTTCTGGGAAAAGCCCTGCATGCGGACGCGGGAAATGCCGTTGACCAGGATGCGGACCAGGCCGCCAGGCATGCGCAGGAGCTGTTCGATTTTGACCAGGCAGCCGATGGTATAGACATCATCAAAGCCCGGATTATCTTCATTTTCATCGACCTGGGTCGCTACCAGGAGCTGCCGGTCGTGTTCCATGGCGTAATCGACAGCAGCCAGGGACGTATCGCGGCCGATGTCGATGTGGCTTACCAGTTTCGGATAGACGACGATGCCCCGGAG
>CABQJB010000026.1 GCA_902464195.1 uncultured Megasphaera sp. | reverse complement strand
TCGCCGATGTTGGTCATGGCCGGATGGCCCTTGCCGTCCCACCACAGTTCGGTGATGTAGACGCCGTCCGGCGGAATGGCCATGTTGATGGGGATGAGCATGTTGGCCGTAGCGAAGCCGATGGTCCTCCCCCGCCGGTCACCGGGCACGATGGTGCCGGTCAGAGCAAAGGGTCGGCCCAGGAGGTTCTCTGCTGTTTCCATGTGCCCCATCTGGATGAGCCGGCGGATGACGGTGCTGCTGATAGGCGTCGTCCGGCCTGGCCGTTCGAGGAGGGTCAGGGCGACGACGGGGATGCCGTACTGGCTCATGAAGAATTTCATAGTCTCCGTATTGCCAGCCGCCTTGGCGCCATAGGTAAAGTTCGAGCCGACGACGATGGCCGACGGATGGATGTAGGTCAGGAGGTTCTGGCAGAACTCTTCCGGCGATTCCTGCAAGAGGGTCTGGCTCATGGGCAGGAGGACCAGGCCGTCGATGCCGACATCTTCGATATATTCTGCTTTCTGGCCGATCGTAGCCAGGTGCAGCGGTTCTTTTTCCGGACACAACACGGACAGCGGATGGGCCGTAAAGGTGACGACCATGGTTTTCACACCGCCGGCAGCGGCCCGTTTGATGGCCGTCTTCATGACCATCTGGTGGCCCCGGTGGACGCCGTCAAAGGTCCCAAGGGCCACGACGGCTCCGGTAAAGCCGGTTATTTCCTGAAAGGAGTGGAATATTTCCATCGTTAGTTACCTCACAATCCCTCTGCGAACATCTTATGAGGCCGCAGGATATGGTGTTCCCCGTCGTAGCGGGCGATGCCCATGAGCCGCTGGTCCGGCCCGTACACGCGGATGACGTCGCCATCGACCAGATGCGGTCCGGCAAAGGGCACGGGACGGCCCTGGAGCAGGAAAGCGCACTGTTTGGCAGAACAATTGGCCTTTTTGAGGTCCTGGATAGCCATATCGGCCGGCCGGACATAGGCCATCGGGTCCCGTTCCAGTTCTTCCAGCGTCGCTGCGTCGTCGATGGTGAACAGCCCGGCCTGGGTGCGGACCAGATAGGTCATGCAGGCGCAGGTCCCCAGGGCCTGGCCCAGGTCGCGGATGAGGGAACGCACGTAGGTCCCTTTGGAACAGGTCACGGCGAAAGTGCCGCGCCGGCCGTCAAAGGACAGCAGGCGCAGGTCGTGGATGGTCACGTGGCGCACGGGCAGGGTGAAATCGACGTCCTGCCGGGCCAGTTTATAGGCCTTGACGCCATTGACGTTGATGGCGGAATATTTGGACGGTGCCTGTTCGATGTCGCCCACGAAGGACGCCAGGGCGCGGCGCACGTCGTCAGCCGACAAGTCCGGTACAGCTGCCGTCTCGACGACGGTCCCCGTGCTGTCTTCCGTATCCGTCGCCAGTCCCAGGGCGAATTCGGCGTGGTACGATTTGATGTCGCTGTCACCGTATTCGATGAGACGCGTCGCCTGACCGGCATAGACCGGAAGGACACCGGCCGCCAGGGGGTCCAGGGTGCCGGCGTGGCCCATCTTCTTCATGCCGTAAATGCGGCGCAGGCAGCCGATGACGTCGTGGCTGGACATGCCTGTCGGTTTTAGTACATTGATGATTCCGTGTATCATAGGCGCTTTTCGATTTCCTTTACGATGAGTTTCTTGGCTTCATCCAAAGGCTTATCCAACGTGCATCCAGCCGCACGGACATGGCCGCCGCCACCGAAGACAGCGGCTACGGCATTGACGTCCATGCCTTTCGAGCGCAGGCTGACCCGCGTTTCCTTATCGCTGACGTATTTGACCGTAAAAGCCACTTCCGAGCCTTTGACGTTGCGGGCGTAATCCATGTACATCCCCGTGTGTTCGCCAGTGATCTTGAGGACTTCCGGCGTATAGGACAGGCAGGAAATGCGGCCGTCATCAAAGAGTTCCAGGTGTTCCAGCACCTTGGACAGGGCCTTCAGTTTTTCCAGGGACCGGGCGTCGAGGTGTTCCGAAATGAAATCGGGCCGGGCGCCGTGGTCGACGAGGAGGGCTGCCATGCGCAGCGTATGGCCTGTCGTATTGTTGAACTTGAAGAAGCCGCAGTCCGTGGCGATAGCCGTATAGAGGGCATCGGCCATGGCGACAGTCCATTCGCCATGCCACAAGTCAAAGAGGAAGGCCAGGATTTCGCCTGTCGCCGCACAGTCGGGCCGGACGTATTCCCACTGGGCGAAATGCTCGTTGGAAATATGATGGTCGATGTTGAGGACCTTGCCGCGGACCAGCTTTTCAGCCTGACCGATTCGGCCGAGGCCCGTCGCATCGAGGACGACGGTCAGCCAGGAATCATCCGTTTCGACCTGCTCCGGTTTGTTGATGTACTGCAGGCCGTCGAGGAAGTCATAGCGGTCGTCGATATCGTCGTCGATGACCATAACGGCCTTCTTCCCCTGCAGCTGCAGCCAGTGCCACAAGGCCAGGAGGCTGCCGATGGCGTCGCCATCGGGACTGACATGGGCTGTCAGCAGGATCTTATCGTAATGGCGCAGTAAGGTGTAGATTTCCTGAGCCGAACAATTCATGGTATCAGTCCTTCTTTTCAATGTCGCGAAGAATCTTATCGATCTTCATCCCGTAATCGAGGGATGTATCTTCTTTAAACACAATGGTCGGCGAATAGCGGATACCCAGGCGCTTGCCGACTTCCGTGCGGATATAGCCGGTCGCGCTCTTCAGGGCTTTCAGCGTTTCCTGCTTGGCTTCGTCGCTGCCGAAGAGGCTGACGTAGACCGTGGCATCGCGCAGGTCGCCGGTGATGCGGGCATCGGTGACGGTGACGAAACCGATGCGCGGATCTTTCAGTTCATTCAGGAGCATCTTCGATACTTCCTGTTTGATAAATTCCTGTATCTTGCGTACTCGTAATTCTCCCATAGTACGTACCTCCCTTTATTCGGGTTCGACTTCGACCATTTCGTAGGCTTCGATTTCGTCGCCTTCCTTGATGTCGCGGTATTTTTCCAGGGTAATGCCGCATTCGTAGCCGGCTGCGACTTCCTTGACATCATCTTTGAAACGGCGCAGGCCGTCGATTTCGCCTTCGTGGACGACGATGCCGTTACGGATGAGGCGGATTTTGGACGTGCTGGTGATCTTGCCTTCCTTGACGTAGGAACCGCCGACGATGACTTTCGGCGTCGTAATGACTTTACGGACTTCGGCACGGCCGATAATCTTTTCTTCGTATTTCTTTTCCAGCATCCCTTTGATAGCTGCTTCGACATCGTTGATGGCATCGTAAATGACGCGGTACATGCGCATGTCGACTTTTTCATGTTCTGCCATCTTGCGGGCTGCTGCATCGGGGCGGACGTTGAAGCCGATGATAAGGGCGTTCGATGCCGAAGCCAGCATGATATCCGATTCGTTGATGGCACCGACGCCGGAATGGACGATGGAGATGCGGACTTCGTCGCTCTTGATGCCCATGAGGGACTGGCTCAGGGCTTCGACGGAACCCTGGACGTCGCCTTTGATGATGAGGGGCAGTTCCTTCAGTTCGCCCTGCTGGATCTGGTTGAACAGGTCATCCAGGGTGACTTTGGCATTGACGTGGAGTTCGGACGAACGTTTCTTTTCCAGACGTTTTTCGGCAACGGAACGAGCCGTCTTTTCGTCGGTGACGTTGAGGATGTCGCCGGCTTCCGGCACATCGTTGAGGCCGAGGATTTCGACCGGGATGGACGGTTCGGCTTTCTTGACGCGTTCGCCTCGTTCGTTGTTCATGGCACGGACCTTGCCGAAGCAGGTGCCGACAATGATCGTATCGCCGACGCGGAGGGTCCCTTTCTGGATGAGGACAGAAGCGACCGGGCCGCGGCCTTTATCCAGTTTGGCTTCGATGACGACGCCCTGGGCCGGACGGTTCGGGTTGGCCTTGAGATCCTGTACTTCTGCCAGGACGAGGATGTTTTCCAAGAGGTCGTCGAGGCCGATCTTCTTGTGTGCCGAAACGGGGACCATGATGGTGTCACCGCCCCAGTCTTCACTGACTAGGCCGTATTCCGTCAGCTGCTGCATGACGTGTTCCGGATTGGCGCTTTCCTTATCGATCTTGTTGATGGCAACGATGATGGGGACGCCAGCCGATTTGGCATGGTTGATGGATTCGACAGTCTGCGGCATGACACCGTCGTCAGCTGCGACGACGAGGACGGCGATATCCGTGACCTGGGCGCCGCGGGCACGCATGGCCGTGAAGGCTTCGTGGCCCGGCGTATCCATGAAGGTGATCTTCTTGCCCTGGTAGCGGACCTGATAAGCCCCGATGTGCTGGGTAATGCCGCCGGCTTCGTGGCTGGTGACGTTGGTCTGACGGATGGCATCGAGGAGGCTCGTCTTGCCGTGGTCGACGTGACCCATGATGGTGACGACAGGCGGACGGGTCTTGAGGGTTTCCGGCGGGTCGATGATTTCTTCGATTTCCGTCGGGTCTTCCGGCGGTGCTTCCTTGGTAACGGTGACGCCGAATTCATCGGCAATGAGGGACGCCGTATCGAAGTCCAGTTCCTGGTTGATTGTCGCCATGATGCCGCCCATGAGGAGCTTCTTCATGACTTCACCGACATCGCGGCCCAAGCGTTCGGCGAAGTCCTTGACGATGATCGTTTCCGGCAGTTCGATGGCTGTCGGGTAATTCTTCTTCTTCGGAGCTTCCTGCACTACCGGTGCCTGATGCTTCTGGTTGCGCTTGTTCTTGTTGTGCTTACCTTTGTTCAGGACATTGGACAACAGCGTATGGGGACGGTTGCCGCCGTTATTCTTGTTGTTATTGCGGTTGTTCTGTCCGCCGCGCTTGTTCTTGTTGCCACTGCGGTTGTCATTGCCGCCCTGGGAATGACCAAAATACTTGGTACGCTTGTTGTCGCCCTGCTGACCCTGGCTGCTCTGGCCGCCGTTGTTGCCGCCTTTGTGGCTGTTCTGCGGACGATTGCCCTGGTTCTGGCCCTGGGTGTTCTTGGCAGCGCGGTTCGGCTGGTTCTGCGCATTGCCCTGGTTCTGGCGTTTCTTATCATGATTCTGGTTATTCTGTTTCGGCGTATTGCCCTGTTTTTTGTTTTTATTCTGTCGGCTCGTTTCGTTCACTTTTCGGCTAGTTCCTTCCCCTGTCTGTTTATTTTCCTGTTTATGTCCACGCTGTGCTTCCCCTTTGGCACCCTTCTTGAAAGATGCGTCGAGGATGGACTTCATATTGGCGTCAATACCGGTGAAATTACCGGCTTTGATGTGATGATCTTCCAGCGTCTTGATTACTGTTTTTGCGGGAACGCCGTATTCTTTTGCGGCTTCGTATACTCGTTTCGTCATCTAGTTACCCCCTTCTATTCATCACGCTTCACTTTCTCTATGGCCCCGGCAAACCCTTTGTCATCGATGAGGATGATGACGCTCTGGGCTTTGCCGACGGCACTGCCTAATTCATCTTTCGTATATGTATCAACGACGGTGATCCCTTTCCGCTCCGCCAGGCGGCGATACTTTTCGACGTTATCGCTGCCGCCGTCGGAGGCCAGGAATAAGAGCGGGACGCGCCGGCGCTTCAATGTTTTCTGTGCGGCTCCATCACCGCAGACTGTCTTGCCAGCCCGGCAGGCAAGGCCGAGGAGATTCAGGACCTTGTCGCTCACAGCAGTTCCTTTCTCAGCTGTTCATAGATTTCGCTGGACATTTTGGTCTTCAGGGACCGTTCCAGGCGATGTTCTTTGTACGCTTTTTCCAGGCATTCGCTGTTCGGGCAGAGATAGACGCCGCGGCCGGACTTCTTGCCGGTCTTGTCGATCTCGACAGCGCCTTCTGGCGTGCGGACGACGCGGATCATTTCCTTCTTGCTCTTCTGTTCCTGACAGCCGGCACAGACGCGCATGGGAGTCTTTCGGGTCTTCATGGCTTATTCTCCTTCCGTATCGGCTGCGCCTTCGTCCACTGCCGGCATAGCCAGGTCGCTGAGGATGTCGATGTCATCAGCCGGTTCGCTGTCCTGCGGAGCTTCTGCCTGGGCAGCCAGTTCGGCAGCCTGGCTTTCGCTCTTGATGTCGATCTTCCAGTTGGTCAGTTTGGCAGCCAGGCGGGCGTTCTGGCCAGCCTTGCCGATGGCCAGGGAGAGCTGATAATCCGGTACGACGACACTCGACGATTTTTCGTCTTCATCGACGGTGACCGAAATGACCTGAGCCGGGCTGAGGGCGTTGGCGATGTAGACGGCCGGGTCTTCGTCCCATTTGACGATGTCGATTTTTTCGTTCTGCAATTCCGAAACGATGTTCTGGACGCGCGAGCCTTTCGGGCCGACACAGGCGCCGACGGAATCGACGTTGGCATCGCGGGAATAGACGGCGATTTTGGAACGGCGGCCCGGTTCGCGGGCGACGGATTTCAGTTCGACGACGCCTTCGTAGATTTCCGGTACTTCCAGTTCAAAGAGGCGCTTCAGCAGGCCCGGGTGGGTCCGGGATACGAGGATCTGGGCGCCTTTCGTCGTCTTACGGACTTCGACGACGTAGCATTTGATGCGCTGGCCGACGCTGTACGTTTCCGTCGGAATCTGTTCCGATGCCGGCAGGATGGCTTCAGCCTTGCCCAGGTCGACGTAGACGTTGCGGTTCTCGATGCGCTGGATGATGCCCGTGATGATGTCGTCCGTGCGGTCCGAGAATTCATCATAGACGATGTTGCGTTCCGCTTCGCGCAGGCGCTGGATCATGACCTGTTTGGCAGCCTGAGCGGCGATGCGGCCGAAATTGTCCGGTGTGACATCGACGTTGACGACATCGCCGACTTCGTAATTGGCATCAATGAGGCGGGCCTTATCGAGAGAGATTTCCGTATGCGGATCTTCGACTTCGTCGACGACGGTCTTGGCCGCCTTGATGGCATAGTCGCCGGTCGAGCGGTTCAGTTCGACTTCGGCCGTCGGATTGGCATCAGGTTCCTTCTTGTAAGCCGTAATCAGGACGGCTTCCAGGGAGTCACAGATGACATCAGGAGATACGCCTTTCTCTTTGGATAAGTAAGCAATAGCATTGAGCAATTCTTTATTCACGTTAATAACCTCCACTAAAAATCAATATGCAAACGGACTTGCGATATTTCTTTCATGTCTATCTTATCTTCACGGCCATCGACCTGGACGATGAGATGCCCGTCGGCTGTTTTTTCGACGAGGTCTGCCGTCAGGTCCTTGACGCCGTTGCGGGCCTTAAAGAAATGGATATCGACGGACCGGCCGGCATAGCGGACGAAGTCCTTGTCCTTCTTGAGGATGCGGTCCAGTCCCGGCGACGATACTTCCAGGAGATAGTTGTCGCTGATCGGGTCCTTTTCGTCGAGGACCTTGCTCAGCTTCTCGCTGACGGCCTGGCAGTCTTCCAGGTCGACACCGCCTTCTTTATCAATGAATACGCGCAGGTACCAGTTCCGTTCGCGCACGTATTCGACATCGACCAGTTCTAGGTCCGTCCCTTCAATAATCTGTTCTACTTCCTTGGCAATCAAATCTTCAATGTGTTCACGTCTCATCGTATTCACCAGCTTATCTTCAAAATTTCCTACAGGTAAAAGTTAAGAGTGGGCTTTCACCCACTCTTCGCATCTAAACATCTAAATTACTTTTAGTATACCACTGTCTGCTCATTCTGACAACGATTTGTCCCGGTCGGCAGCGATTTCATCGAGAACGGGCAGGAGGCGTTTCCGCAAGGCTTTCTCTAGCTCCTTCAGGGACGACGTATCGAAGTCGTGGACCAGGTTCGGGAAGTTCTGCACCCGCCGTTCAGCAAAGAAATCGTCGCGCAGGACATTGTACATCAGGGACAGGCCGCTGCGCGTCGCCGCATCGTAGTAAGCCAGGATCATGTAGGAACCGTTGATGATGCGCACGGCATCATTGGGCTTGACCAGGCGCCGGAACCCCTGATAGCTGTCGGGCAGGAACTCATCCCATGCGACGTCAGGGACGCCCTTGTTCTTGAGGATGACGCTGAAATTGCGGCTCCGTTCGACGTAATCGTCGTGGATGATACGGACCAGGCGCTCTTCGACCATAGACCGGAAGAGGTCGAAGGAATCGGTGATGAATTCGATGAGGGCGAATTCCAGCATGCCGATATCCGTCCGGATAGAGAATTCTTCCGATTCAGGGTTTAGGATGGCCCGCACGGTCCAGCCGTTGACATGATTCTCATAAGTGAACAAGCGGTACTCGACGGGCTTGCCGTCTTTCTCGATCATGCGATATTCTTCCAATAACTGAAAATCTCCCACTGAAAGTGGGAGAACAGTCGTGATATTCCATTGTTTGAGTGTTTCAATCAATGTAGCATCCATAGTAAAAATGGTGCGGTTGGCGGGAGTTGAACCCGCACGATCGAAGATCACTGCCGCCTGAAGACAGCGCGTCTGCCATTCCGCCACAACCGCATAACTCAGAAATCGTAAAGCTGTTTGTAATGCTTTTCGTTCAGCAAGACTATTCTAACATATTCTCGCGTTTCTGAAAAGGGGATTTTTTCAATTTCTTGAAAATTTTTCGTCCAGCCATATTTCTGGATCCACGAGTCGACATGTCCCCGGCCGGCATTATACGCAGCCAAGGCCAGTACTTGATTCCCGTCGTATTCCTTCAATAAGTAGGCCAGATACCAGGTTCCCAACCTGATGTTTGTACGGACATCGCTGAGTTTTTCAGGCGTGTAGTCGGTCATCCCCATTTCATCGGCAATCCATTGTGCCGTGTCGGGCATGATCTGCATGAGGCCATAGGCACCGGGCTGGGAAGCTGCCCGTTCGTCAAACTTGCTTTCCACTAAGATGACGGACGCCACCAGGGCGGGGTCGACTTTGTCTTCGTAGGCATACTGCCGGACCAGATAATCATACTGGAGGGGGTATACGAACTTCCGCATGACATCATCTTTCCAAGAATAAAAGTACGATGCGGACAGACATATCAATAATGCCGCTATGATGATTTTCCCTTTGGTGCTTGCTCTTTTTCTCAACGTCTTCTCCCTACCCTTTGATGCGGTCCATCAAGGCCTGCCATGCGACGAGTACCTGTTTCTGCGTCTCTTCCGGAGAGCCGGTATTGTCGATGATGACCTGTGCTAAAGACCGTTTTTCGTCGATAGGAAGCTGTGCATGAATCCGTGCCAGTGCTTCACTTTCGGAATAGCCGTTCCGCTTCATCAGCCGCGTAAGCTGCGTTACCGGATCGACGTACACCAGCCACGTTTCGTCAACGTACGAATCGTATTTTACCTCATAAAGCAGGGGCATGTCAAGGAAAATGACAGGATTTTTTTTATTTTCTTCGATTTTTTTGATTTCCCCGTCGATGCCGGCATGGATGAGGGGGAAAAGAATGGCTTCGAGCTGCGCTTTCTTCGCCTTATCGCCAAAGACGACGCTGCCGATGTAGGCCCGGTCCATGGAACCGTCGGCTAAGAGCGTCTTCGGTCCAAAAGCCGCGGCGACGGCTGCAAGTCCTTCCGAACCGGGTTCGACGACGTCGTGGGCGATGACGTCGCAGTCGACGATGCCTGCCCCCAATTTGCGCAGCATGGTGACAACGGTACTCTTGCCGGAGGCAATGCCGCCGGTCAGGCCAATATGTAACATAAGAATCGCTCCTCCTGTAAATCTTTTCTTCCATTATAGCCGTTCCCGGCCTGTCTGTCCATGCCCTGCCGGACGGGCCATTGCCTTGATTTCTCCTCTCCCGTCCGATAAAATAAGGTTGCTAATCAATTTCTAAAAAAAGAAGGTGTTCACCTATGATGCGTGCTTTATTTCTATTATATGCCATCTGGGGTTTCAACTGGGTCGTCATGAAGATGGCCAATGCTTACTTCCCGCCCGTCCTGTTCGTGGCCTTCCGCTTCCTCATCGGCGCCGCCGTCATGCTCTCGGTCTGCGCCTGGCGTCGTATCCCCGTCCCGGAACGGAAGTACTGGAAGTGGATCGCCGCTACGGGCATCTTGCAGATTGCTGTCAACAATGTCTGCATGCAAATCGGTATGTATTCGCTGACGGCCGGCGTCGTTTCCGTACTGAACTACACCATGCCCGTGTGGATGGCCATTCTGGCCCAGTTCTTCCTCAAAGAAAGGCTGACGCTCCGGAAGATAACCGGCATCGCCATCTGCATCGTCGGCCTCTTCGTCCTCATGGACATCCATGACCTGGGCAATATGACGGCCGTCTCCATCGTCCTCGCCGGGGCCGCCGCCTGGGCCGCATCGGGCATCATCCTGAAACGGCACCTCCAGGACTGCCCGCCCCTGCCCTATTCAGCCTGGCAGATGGTCGTCGGCTCGCTCCTGCTCTTCATCGTCGCCCTAATCATTCCGCAGCCGTCCATCCACTGGACAACAACAGCTGCCGCCTGTCTGCTCTATAACGGCATCCTGGCTGCAGCTGTCGGTTTCTTCTTATGGAATTATATTCTCGCCCATATGGAAGCCGGCAAGGCCGGCGTCGCCATCCTGGTCGTCCCCGTCGTCGGCGTCGTCAGCGGTATCCTCGTCCTGGGCGAAGCCTTCACCTGGCATACGGCCCTGGGTATCCTCCTGGTCCTGGGCGGCGTCCTGCTCATCGTCAAACCCAAACGGCCGCGCCTGCCCATGATGCATTAAGGTAAAAATGACATATGTCACAGAAATGTGAAAAGATAGTAAATTGTCATTTCCTTTATGATTTATTTAGAAACTTCCTGTATACTATATAGTAACGCATATATATAGGAGGTATTCTATGACTGACGCACTTCGCCGCCACCGGCGCTTTTTGATGGGTCTCTTCATCGCCGCTGCAGCCTTTTTGTACCTGGCCCACATCGGGTCGTATCATCTCATTGAACTCGATGAAGGGCGTTATCATCGGGTCGCCATGGAAATGGCCCTCTCCGGCGACTACATTACGCCCCACTTCGATTACATGCCTTATTTCGAGAAGCCTATTTTCCAATACTGGGTCACAGCCCTGTCCATGGAGCTCTTCGGTTTCCGTGAATTCACGGGCCGCATCCTGCCGGCCCTGACGGGCCTTGGGAATGTCTTCCTGGCCTTCTGGCTGGCCAAGACGATGTACAACCGGCGCACAGGGCTTCTGGCTGCCGTCATCGTAGCTACGTCGGCGCTGCAGCTCATCGTCGCCTCTATCGGCGTCATGGACATGGCCCTGACCTTTTTCATCGACGCCTGCCTGGTCTCGTTCTACGTCTTTGAACGGACGGAGAATAAGAAGTACCTGCTCGTCTTCTACGCCGCCATGGGCTTCGGTATGCTCACGAAAGGCCTCATCGCCATCGTCTTCCCCTTTGGCATCCTCTTCTGGTATGCCCTGCTGAGCAAGCGGCCGCGCCTCTTCCTCAAGCTCTTCTACCTGCCGGGCATCGTCCTCTTCCTGGTCATCGCCGTACCCTGGTACTACCTGGTCTGCCAGAAGAATCCGGACTTCTTCTATTTCTTCTTCATCCGCGAACACTTCCTGCGCTTTGCCACCAAGATGCACGAACGCTTCCATCCCTGGTACTACTTCGTCCCGGTCCTCATCGCCGGTCTCATGCCCTGGACGGGCTTCGTGGCGACGTTCTTCAGCAAAGACGGGATTTTCCGCAAGCCCGGTTCCCTGCGGCATAAACAGGATCTGTTACTGCTCACCCTCTGGGCCGGCCTGATTTACGTCTTCTACAGTATTTCCGACTCGAAACTGCCGACGTACATCCTGCCCTGCTGGCTGCCTCTGTCGGTCCTCCTGGCCGCGTCCATTGAGCACTGCCGTCAGGAAGGGCGCTGGCTCGGCCACAGTTTCGTCATCAACGCCATCCTCTGTCTGCTGTTCACGGCAGCGGGCATCGTCTACCTTATGCACACCGATTTCCTGACCGTCGCCGACTTCCTGACCCACGGCGGCCTGCTCATCGCCTCGCTCCTTGTCGGCACCCTGGCTGCGGCCTGGGTCTGGCACCGCAAGCGGGATTTCCTTTCGGTCCTGGTCATCCTCTGCTGCATGGCCTATGGCTTCGGCCTCGGCGCCCATCAGGTCCAGGGCCAGATTCACGACCACCAGACGGCCTATACAGTCAGCCAGGACATCCGGGCCCTGAACGTCCCGGACAGCACGCCGATCATCATGTACGGCTCGTTCATGCCCGGCCTGGTCTACTACCTGGACCGGCCCATTGCCGCCGGCAACTTCATGGGCGAACTGGAATTCGGCATCCATCACACAGACCGGACTGGCATGTACTACGGCAGCCAGGACCTGTATGATCTCTGGAACAGCGATCAGCCGGCGTTGGTCGTCGTCCAGCCGAAATACCGCGACGAAGCCCTTCGCGTCCTGAGTACGGAACCGGCACAGCGCCTCGATGTGGAAGACTATACGGTCCTCCTGAACCAGGCTGCGGCAGGAGGCGATAAGCGATGAAGCAAATCGACATCCTTGTCCCCTGTTATAACGAAGAAGCCGTCCTGCCCCAGTTCTACCAGCGGACGTGCGCCGTCATCGACGCCCTGCCAGACTACGCCTTCACCTTCATCTTCGTCAACGACGGCAGCCGTGACCAGACCCTGCCCATTCTGCGCCAGCTCCACGAAAAAGATAAGCGCGTCGCCTACGTATCCCTGTCGCGTAACTTCGGCAAGGAAGCAGCCATGCTGGCCGGCATGGACTACGCCGAAGGCGACGCCCTGGTCATCATGGACGCCGACCTTCAGGACCCGCCGGAACTCCTGCCGGACATGATCGCCTGGTGGGAAAAAGGCTACCGCGACGTCTCGGCCCGCCGCCGGCGCCGCGAAGGGGAAACGTTCTTCAAGAAATGGTCGAGCCACGTCTATTACCGCCTGCTCAAGAAATTGTCCCCCGTCCCGGTCCAGGAAGACGTCGGCGACTTCCGTCTCCTCGACAGGCGCTGCGTCAAGGCACTGCGCAGCCTGCGCGAATGTCAGCGCTACACCAAGGGCCTGTTCAGCTGGATTGGCTTTGAGAAGAAAGAAATCCTCTTCGACCGGCCGCCCCGGGCTGCAGGCAAGACCAAGTGGAACTACTGGAAGCTCTTCAACCTGGCCATCGACGGCATTACCAGCTTCACGACGGCGCCCTTGCGCATCGCTGCCTTCGCCGGCTGTTTCCTGGCCATCATCGCCGCCATCTACCTCGTCTTCATCGTCCTGCGCACCTTGCTCTACGGCGAAGACGTCCCAGGCTATCCATCTCTCATCTCCCTCATCCTCTTCATCGGCGGCGTCCAGTTCACCTTCATGGGCATCCTCGGCGAATACGTCGGCCGCATCTATAACGAAAGCAAAGGCCGACCGCCTTACATCGTCGGCGAAAGTACGCGGGAAAAGAAATCATAGGATTCGAAAAAAGAGGCTGCCGCTCAAGGCAGTCTCTTTTTTACCTCTTCGTACCAACGATTATGGGCCAATTCTGGGGACGGGCCTGTAAAGGCTTTCCCGGCCTGCTCATCGCCCATCAATTGCCAGCGCAGCCAGGCCGTGACGTAACCATCGCATTCATAGAGCGTCTGTCCATGCTCAGCGCCTTTGCGCCGGGCCATGACTTTCGGTGAAGGAATCCGGTCATATAAAGATTTCATTTCTTTTTCCGGCAGGACCAGCTTCATTTCAAAATCGCCTTTCGTTCCTGCCAGCATCAGGATGGGAACCTGTACGGCCTGCGGATTATAGTCCCAATGCACGGATTTGGCCAGTTGTTCATTCGTCGGGGACAGGGCTACGGCAGTCCGATAAGCCCCATGATGCGGCTGTGAAGTAATGGCATTGAACACGCCGCCCCCGCCTTGGGAATGACCGGAAATGCCGATGCGGTCTTCGGCAATGCGGCCAAAAAAGGGACTTGCCGGGTCCCGGTTGAGGGCCAGGAGTTTCTCTGTCGTCTTATCGGCTGATTCCCCTGTACCGGTACCGGGATCTTCATTGCCGATGACGATGAAGCCCCACGAAGCCAGGTGTTCGAACATAGCCGGATAGCGGGTAGCCGGCGTACCGGACCCGTTGACCATGACGACGGCCGGATAGACCTGCTTCGTCTCGGTCAAAGCCGCAGGATAATAGATTTCATAGTTCTTCATCGGTTTCGGAGCTTCGATTACTTCATGAGCCACCGCATCCGGCCCGGCTGCCAGGTACGTGCGTTCAATGTCGCCGCCAGTCTTTACAGTCTTCGTATAATCATCAGGGACGACGCGGCTATTCGCCAAATGCTGCAAGAGCCGCTGCCACAGCCCCATCTTTTCTGTCTTTCCCGGAGAAGCGGCTGCCGCTGTCTGGCCGGACTGGGACGATGACGACGCCGGCAGCGATGTCTGGACCGAAGTGGCACCTGTCACTGGCCCTGACAGCATCAGGCTGGCAAAGAATAAGGGAATCCCGATTCGCCAGATCCACTGTTTTCTGTCTTTCAAAATATCAACCTTCTTTTAACGTCTTCTTGAAGAAATCAGCAACAGCCTTTGCGGCGCCATCCGTATCTTTCGTGAAGGAGTGGTCTTCCCCATCGACGAGATGGACCTGTCCCTTGAAATAGATGCGCTGGTAGCGCAGGCTGTACGTATACGGAACAACCGTATCACCAGTACCATGGATCATGTAGGCCGGACCCTGGTACTGCGAAGCCGTTTCATAAATAGGCAGATCCCGCGCCGTCTTTACATAGTTGGCGCCTAGCTTGAGGCCTTTGAAGATAGGGATTTCAGCCGGCGGATTGAGGGAATCATAAGTCGTGCCGAAGAGGCTGCCGCGGATGGCGTCTTCCCGCAGGACAGCCGCCGGCGCCATCAGGGCCAGGGCTTTGACTTTCTGCGTCCCCAGTTCACCAGCCGTCATGCTGGCGACGACACCGCCCTGAGAATGACCGGCCAGGGAGATGGAGGTCACGCCGGGCAGCTGGCTGGCATATTCATAAACGTGCTTGGCATCTTCGATTTCATTGGGCACGGTCATGTCCTGGAAACGGCCTTCACTCTGGCCATGGCCATTGAAGTCGAAGCGGATCGAGGCGATGCCGTCTTTTTCCAGATCATCGGCCAGCTTGGTCAGGAGCGGCCGGTTCTTGTCTGCCGTGAAGCCATGCATGATGATGACTATAGGATATTCTTTTTGATTATCCGGCGTCTGGACGACAGCTGCCAGTTTGCCATGGTCCCCGTTGATGGTAACGGCCTGAGTCTTAGCCTGGCTCATGCCGGCTCCCATCGTAAAGGTACTCAGGGCCAGCACCGACAGGGCCAGCATTTTTTTGAAAGAAATCATGAATACTCCTCCTTTTATTCGTATTCCCATCCAGGTCACAGGTATCCCCAAAGAACGCAGCTAACAAGACTTCTCCTTCCTGAAATCCCATGGCCCTCTGTATCATGTAAAGAATGACATATTTTTTGACGTATTTCATTGTACTCTTTTTCACTAAAT
>CABQJB010000025.1 GCA_902464195.1 uncultured Megasphaera sp. | reverse complement strand
AGCTGGCCGCCAAAGGCGGTCTGAGAGGTTAAAGGACAGCCCCTACGCACAAGGCCGTTGGCCGTGTATTTTTTGCGACCTGCTGCCTGCGAACGGCGATCTGCGCCTGAAAAAGGCCCGTCTTATGGCGACGGGCCTTTTTCAGTATCTATGAGGTAATTTTTAGGTTGGAGCCTAGCGGATGGAGACGTCTTCGCCGGCGAGGATGCGTTTCATCGTACGGGCCGGGCACATCTTGCCACACATGGTGCAGGTGCCTTCACATTCCGGTTTACTCGATTCGTAGTAACGACGGGCTTTTTCCGGGTCGATGGACAGGGAAATCATCTTGTCGAAGTCGACGTCGACGCGGGCTTTGCTCATGGCGTCATCCCATTCCTGAGCACCCGGGATGCCTTTGACCAGGTCGGCAGCGTGGGCTGCGATGCGGGCAGCGATGATGCCTTCTTTGACGTCGTCGACGGTCGGCAGGCGCAGGTGTTCGGCCGGTGTGACGTAGCAGAGGAAGTCGGCACCACAGGAAGCGGCGATGGCACCGCCGATGGCGCTGGTGATGTGGTCATAGCCCGGTGCGATGTCCGTGACCAAAGGCCCGAGGACGTAGAACGGAGCGCCGTGGCACAGGCGTTTTTCGATTTTCATGTTGGCTGCGATTTCGTTGAGGACCATGTGGCCCGGGCCTTCGATCATGACCTGGACGTTATGGGCCCAGGCGCGTTTGGTCAATTCGCCGAGCGTAATGAGTTCTTCGATCTGAGCAGCGTCGGTGGCGTCATGAGTACAGCCCGGACGGCAGGCGTCGCCGAGGCTCAAGGTGACGTCGTATTTTTCACAGATGTCGAGGAGGCGGTCATAGTATTCGTAGAACGGGTTTTCCTGGTTGTTCATTTCCATCCAGGCGAAGAGCAGCGAGCCGCCGCGGGAAACGACGTTGGTCAGGCGCGGGTTGTCTTTGATGCGCTGTGCCGTCTTGCGGTTCATACCGCAGTGGATGGTCATGAAGTCGACACCGTCTTCAGCGTGCTGTTCGACGACGGAGAAGAATTCATCGACCGTAATATCTTTCAAATCTTTTTCCAGCATGCCGACAGCGTCGTACATGGGGACCGTGCCGATCATGGCCGTAGACATTTTGACCAGCTTGCGGCGGAAGTCACGGGTCTTGCCGAAGTTGGACAAGTCCATGATGGCTTCGGCTTTCATGTCGATGGCATTCTGGACTTTCTGCAATTCTTCTTCGTGATTGTTGTGTTCCGGAGAAACACCGAGGTTGACGTTGATTTTCGTGCGGCAGTCCTGGCCGACAGCTTCCGGCGACAGGCTGGTATGGACTTTGTTGGCTGGAATGGCGACTTTCCCGCTGGCGACGAGGGCCATGAGTTTTTCGACGGGCATGTGTTCCTTTTCAGCGACGATTTTCATCTGCGGCGTGACGATGCCTTTGCGGGCAGCGTCCATCTGTGTTGTGTAATCCATTACAAACATCCTTCCTATATAAAAATAATCCTTAATGCAATAAAAAAAGCTCTCCTGGCGGTCCTCCGCAGGTGAGCTTTATAATCCCGTAAAGCTTCCCTACGGCGGCATTACCCGCATCAGGTAAAGGGTCAAGTGTAATCCGTCACTTTTCTCAGCCCGAAGGCTCCCCTAGCTTTTTCTATGTATCTGTGGCTATTATAGTACGCCGCGAAAAAAAATGCAACACTTTTGTAATATTTAGCATAGACGATTTTGCCAATTTGTCCCACATAGACGTACATCATCTCATCGTGGTATAATAAGGATATCTTGAAAAGGAGGTCTTAACTTATGAAATATAAACCCTTGAAAGGCCTTGTCGTCGCCGCCATGCTGGCATCGTCCCTGGTCCTGGCTGCGCCCCAGGCCCTGGCAGCTGGCCCGGAACCGTCTGTCGTCACCGTCACGGGCTATGCCCAGCAGGAAGTCGCCCCGGATACGGCTTATGTCACTATCGGCACGACCAGTACCGACGCCGATGCCCAGCAGGCCCGGACCAAGAACAACCTGGCCATGAACCAGGTCACGAATGCCCTGAAGGCTATGGGCATCCCTGCCGAAAACATGAAGACCACGGGCTTCTATATGTCGCCGAACTACGACATGAAGGGCCAGAAAGTCACGTCGTATACAGTGACCAACAGCCTGGAAGTCAAACTGACCGACCTCGCCATGGTATCGCAGGTCATCAACAAGGCCGGCAGCCTCGGTGCCAACCAGATCAACAACGTCCGCTTCACCAATGAACACGCCGACCAGATCAAGGAAAACCTCATCAAAGAAGCCGTCCACAATGGTCAGCGCGCCGCCCAGGCCGCAGCTGAAGCCGCCGGCAGCCAGCTCGGTGCCGTCAAGGAAATCAACATCTCCGGCACGAGTCCGTCGTACAGCCGCGTCTACAGTGCTGCCATGAGCCTGCGGGCCGTCAACAAGATGGAAGCCGACTCGACACCGGTCGAAGCCGGTACCAACACCCTCAGCCAAAGCGTCAGCCTGACCTATTATCTGCAGTAAACCGGACCGCGACCGCATCGTAAGCACGACCACGTGGCCTCACAAACCGCATTGTAGGGGCGACCACGTGGCCTCATAAACCGCATTGTAGGGGCGACCACGTGGGGCGCCCGTCCAGAAGAGTTATTACACATCACGTATGATTTGCGGGACGCCATCTGGGCGTCCCCTACGAGCCACGAAAAAAGGGCTTGTCGCACGACGACAAGCCCTTTTTTCTTTCCCCAAAATATGCTATGATAGTACTGTTCTACCATAATAAAATAAGTTCTGAATCATGGAGGCCAGACAAGATGAAAGAATACACCCCTTTTAAATCCGGTAAAGTACGCGAAGTCTATGACGCAGGTGACAGCATTATCATGGTCGCAACGGACCGCATTTCCGCTTTTGACCATATTCTCAAGAACAAGATCACCAAAAAGGGCGCCATCCTCACGCAGATGTCCAAGTTTTGGTTCGATATGACGTCGGATATCATCCCGAACCACATGATTTCCGTCGACAACGCTGACATGCCGGAATTCTTCCAGCAGGAACAGTTCATCGGCAACAGCATGAAATGCCAGAAACTGACCATGATTCCTATGGAATGCATCGTCCGCGGCTACATCACGGGCAGCGGCTGGGAAAGCTACCAGAAGAACGGCACCGTTTGCGGCATCAAACTGCCGGCAGGCCTCAAAGAATCAGAAAAACTCCCGGAACCGATTTTCACACCGAGCACAAAAGCTGAACTCGGCGACCACGATGAAAACGTCTCCCTCGAAGAAGGCGCTGCTTTCATCGACAAGACCTTCCCGGGAAAAGGCAAGGAATATGCAGAAAAAATCCGCGATTACACCTTGGCCCTTTATAAAAAATGTGCCGAATACGCTCTCTCTAAAGGCATCATCATTGCCGATACGAAATTTGAATTCGGTCTCGATGACAAAGGCAATATCGTCTTAGGCGACGAAATGCTCACGCCGGACAGCTCCCGCTTCTGGCCCCTCGAAGGCTACAAAGCCGGCCAGAGCCAGCCGTCGTATGACAAACAGTTCGTCCGTGACTGGCTTAAAGCCAACCCGGATAGCGACTACCTCCTGCCCCAGGACGTCATCGACAAGACCATTGCCAAATACAAAGAAGCCTACGAAATGCTCACAGGGAAAGCCTTTGAATAGTGGTTCGTGGCCCGCCACGAACCTCGTGAACTCTCTTTTTGCACTGTAGGGGTTGCCACGTGGGCAACCCGTTGGGACTTTGAATGATTCTCCTAGCAAATAATCAGAGAATCACAAATATCACCTAGCGGGCTCGCCACGTGCGAGCCCCCACAATGAAAAAAATTTACAACAATCTAAAACATAAACACAAGAAACCGTGCATAATGGCAGAAACCATTATGCACGGTCTTTTTTTACGCCCCAAAGCTTTGCTCTGTGCGGTTGATGATTTCGTCCTGCAGGGCTTTGTCCAGATTATTGAAGTAATCGCTGTAGCCGGCGACGCGGACGATGAGGTTTTCATATTGTTCCGGGTGGCGCTGGGCGTCGAGGAGGGTTGCCCTGTCGACGACGTTGAACTGGATGTGATGACCGTCCATGGTGAAGTAGGAACGGACCAGGGCAGCCAGGCAGGCCAGGCCTTTCGGGCCGGCGACGACGGACGGCGTGAATTTCTGATTGAGCAGGGCCCCGCCGGTCTTGAGCTGTTCCAGTTTAGCACAGGACTTGATGACCGCTGTCGGCCCGTGGGTATCGGCCCCCTTTTCCGGCGAAATGCCATCGGGCAGAGGCATATGGGCCCGGCGGCCATTGGGGCTGGCGCCCATGACCTGACCGAAATAGACGTGACACGTCGTTGGCAGGAATTCGACGACCGTTTTCGAGCCTTTCGGCGTCGGCCTGCCGGCAATAGTTGCCTGCAGGGCCCGGTCGACGTCATGAAGGATGGCGTCGGCATAGTCGTCATCGTTGTCGTACTTAGGCGTATGATGGAGGACAATGTCGAGCAAGGCGTCGTCACCGTCGAAATCCCGGTCGCAGGCGGCGATGATGTCCCCCATGGTGAACCGCTGCTGTTCAAAGACCTGCTGTTTCAGCACGGCCAGGGAATCCGTAATGGTCGCAATGCCGACGCACTGGATATAACTCGTGTTATAGCGGGCGCCGCCGGCATTGTAGTCCTTGCCGCTGGCGATGCAGTCGTCGGTGATGACCGACAGCAGCGGTACGGGCATGTACTGCATATAGAGCCGTTCGATGAGGTTATTGCCGGCCACTTTGACATCGACGACGTATTTCAGTTCTTTCAGGAAAGCCTGCCATACATCGTCATACGACGCAAACTGCAACGGGTCGCCGACGTCGATGCCCGCCTTTTCTCCCGTATAGGCATCGTAGCCGCGGTGCAGGGCCAGTTCCAGGACCTTGGGGATATTGAGATAGCCCGTCAGGACATAGGCTTCTTTCCCGGCCGTCCCGGCTTCGACGCAGCCGCTGGCAATACCGCAGGCCCGGGCATCGTCGAGAGATTTCCCCAGATACATCAGCTCCTGGACGATGGCTTCACTGTTATAGAACGCCGGCTGGCCCCAGCCTTTGCGAGAAATTTCCAGAGCCTTCCGCAGGAAGCGTTCCGGCGTCTTCTGGGAAATCTGGACATTGGAGCTCGGCTGGAGAAGGCGCATGTCGTCCATGACTTCCAGAATGAGATAGCTTACATCACTGACGCCGCAGGTCCCGTCAGGCCGCAGGGCGCCGGTGTTGATGTTGCAGAAATCCGTATACGTCGCGCTTTCCTTGAGGGTAATGCCCACTTTCGGCGGCGCCGGCTGGTTATTGAACTGAATCCACAAGGCTTCCAGGAGTTCCTTGGCATCGTCCCGGGTCAGGCGTCCTTCGGCCAGGTCCCGGTCATAGAAAGGTTCCAGATACTGGTCGAACTTGCCTGGTGAATAGGCATCCCAGTTATTCATTTCCGTCGTCACACCGATGTGGGTGAACCAGTACATCTGGATGGCCTGACGGAACGTCTGGGGCCGGTGTTCCGGGACGACGTCACAGACAGCGGCGATATCCAGCAGGTCCCGGCGCCAGGCCGGGTCTTTTTCTTTCGCCGCCATATCCCGGGCCAGGGCAGCATAGCGTTTCCCTAAGAGGATCATGCCCCGGCAGACCCAGGCCATGCCTTCCCATTCGTCCCGCTTGGTCAGGGCATCCATGTCGTTGTTGAAATCGAGGCTGGCCAATCGTTCCTGGATGTCCCGCAGGAAATCGCCATAGCCTTTCTGGTATATCTTGCCATCGGCCACGGTATGGCCCGGACCGCGTTGCTGCAGGAATTCCGTGAACATGCCGGCAGCAAACAATTTCTGCCATGCCTTGGGCAGCAGACCGTTCATCTTGGTCAGCATGGCCCGGTCCTTCCAGTACGGGATGATGACGTCCCGCTGGATGCGCTTATCTTCATCGGTCACTCTGAAGAAGACCCGTTCGCGGCTGTTCATGGTGTCGAAGTCTTCCAGGGTATGGCAGCACAGTTCCGGAAAAGTCGGTGCGGCCCAGGGTTTCGGCCCCTTTTCGCCGACAATGAGCGAGCCCCGGCCCAGATACAGGGTCCGATGGGCCATGAGATAGTAAAAGGCCTTGCCCCGCAGGACGGGGATGGAACAAGTCCCTTCGTACTGCTGGTACGCTTCTGTCAGCAGCACGGCCCGTTCCATAGAAATCGTCGGAACGGCGCCGTGAACGCTTTTTTCCCGCAGCCGGCGGATGCGGTCCGTACATCCCCGGATACCTTCAATGAATTTCTGTTCTTTCAAAGCTGTTGCCATGTGAATCCCCTCCTAACTAACCGCCGATGACGGTATCATAACCTAGTACACCAAAGGACTGCCGGATAGCTTCCAAGGCCTGCGCCGACGGAGCGCGGAACGGCTGGAATGGCCGCTGCAGGGCCTCATATTTATGGCGTCCCAGCTCATGGTACGGCAGGAGATGGATTCTTTCCACACGTATCTGCTGTGCCTGGAGCCAGCCCTGAAAGGGCCGGATATCCCGGTCCTCGTCGGTATTGACGCCATCGACCATGACGAGCCGCAGATAAAGGACGGCACCGGCATCGCTGAGGCGCTTCATATTCTCCAGTATCTGCCTGTTGCCCTGGCCCATGTACTGTCGATGGCGTTCGGCGTCAAAGAGCTTCATGTCGTAAAGGAAGAAGTCCGTATGAGGCAGGACCGCTTCAAAAGCCGTAAAAGGCACGGCGCCGCTGGTGTCGATGCCGACGGAAATGCCTTTTTCAGTCAGGGCCCGGACGAGTTCGGCGATATACCCCATGGGCTGGGCCAGGACTTCGCCGCCCGACAAGGTAACGCCACCGCCGGAACGTTCATAGAAAATCTGGTCCTGTACGGCCTGGCGGACGAGTTCGCTGATGGGATAATAGGTCCCGACATCATCCCGTCCCCCATCACTGCGCTCCATCGTCTCGGCCTCGAAGCGCTGACTCTCCGGATTATGGCACCACGGGCAGGCCAAGGGACAACCCTTGAAGAAAATCGTCGTCCGTATCCCCGGCCCGTCGTGGACAGAAAATTTCTGCACGTTGAAAACCAAAGGTCTTTTCTCAACCATATCCCCGCCTCCCAATCTCATACAACAGAAGTTCGAAGTTTGTAGTTTGTAGTAGGTGGTTTTAAATTTAAAGCCATTTTCTACAAACTCCATACTACAAACTATAAAGCAAAAGGAACCGTGCATGATGGCAAAAGCCTTCGTGCGACGGTTCCTTCTTTGGTCTCATTCTGAACTTGTACTCATTATACTACACATTTGTATGTCTGAAAAGCATTTATTCTGAAAAATCACCAGACCTTGACCTGGATCCATTCGTCATTATAGCGCTTATCCCCTTCTTCGCCCAGGTATTTGTACGTTTCCTGGCCGGCGTAGGCTTCTTCCGGCGGGAAGACGACGGGGTTATCTTTATAGTCTTCGTCTTCTTCCATGGCCGGGACAGCCGTATTGGGCGTCGAATAGGTCAGGTACTCGAAGTTCTTCAGGGCGATGTCGGGACGGCTCATGAAATCGATGAATTTATGGGCATTTTCGACGTGTTCGGCATTCTTAGGGATGACCCAGGAATCGATCCAGAGGTTTGTCCCTTCTTTGGGGATGACGTATTCCAAATCCCGATTTTCCAAAATCATGCGCAGGGCTTCGCCGGAAAAGACGACGCCCATGGCCGCTTCGCCGGAGACGAGCTTATCCTTGACGTCATCAATGCCATAAGCCTGGACCAGGGGCTTCTGGGCGATGAGCATATCCCTCGCCTCTTTGATTTGCTGAGGATCCGTCGTGTTCAGGGAATAGCCCAGGCGCTTCAAGGCGACCATGAAAGAATCGCGCGGCGAGTCCTGCATAATGATTTCATTCTTATATTTCTCATTCCAAAGGATGGACCAGCTGTCGACGGGTCCATCGACCATGGTCCGGTTATAGACGATGCCGACCGTGCCCCAGCAATAGGGAACGGCATAGCGGTTGCCCGGGTCGAAGGTTTCCGACTGAGTCCAGAACTGTTTGCCTACGTACTGGCGGGCGTTGGGCAGCTGGGAATAGTCGAGAGGCTGTAAAAGATCGTTGTGGATCATCTTCTGGATCATGTAGTCCGACGGGCAGATGACGTCATAGCGTTCGGCGCCGGCCGCGACCAGGGGATACATGCTCTCGTTGGTATCGAATTCGTCCATGACGACGCGGATGCCCGTCTCTTCTTCAAACTGCTTGAGCGTATCCGGGTCGACATAGTCCCCCCAGTTATAGACATAGACGACATTGTCCTCGTCTTCTTCGCTTTCAAAGAAGCTGCAGCCGCTCAGGGCCAGGATACAGCAGAGGCCGAGGAGGATCATGCGGATATATTTCATAGCGTTTCCCCTTTCCTACCAGTTCCGTCCCAGGGCCAGGCGCCGGCGGTTGACGATGAGCAGGACGGCGAAGACCAGGACGAAGACGAATACGAGCGTCGAAAGGGCGTACATTTCCGGATGGATGCCCAATTTCAGTTCGGCATAGATTTCCGTCGGCAGCGTATCGATGCCGGCCCCTTTGGTGAAGTGCGTAATGATGAAGTCATCGGCCGACATGGTGAAGGCCAGCATGAAACCTGCCAGGAGACTGGGCCGTAATTCCGGTAGGACGACGCGGCGGAAGGCGACGAACGGCGTCGCCCCCAGGTCGCGGGCGGCATCGTAACAGCTGCGGTCCAGCGACAGGAACTGGGGCATGATGCACAAGATGACGTAGGGCAGGTTGAAGACGACATGGGCCATGAGGATGGACCCGTAGCCCAGGCGCAGGCCCATGCCTAAGAAGAGGAGCATCAGGGAAATCCCGGTGACGATATCCGCATTGAGCAGCGGCATACTAGCCACGCCAAGATAGACCGACCGCTGTTTGCGGCCCATACCGCGCAGGGCCATGCAGGTGAGAAGGCCCAGCACCGTAGCGATGGCCGCCGACGAGAGGCCGATGGTAATGGTATTCTGTAAGGCGTCGAGGATGCCTTCATTCTGGAAAAGCTCGCCGTACCATTGCAGGGTGAAGCCCGTCCAGTGGCCGCGATAACGGCTGGCGTTGAAGGACTGGGCCACGAGGACGCCGATGGGCGCATAGAGGAAGAGGATGACCAGGGCGACGTAGAGTTTCTTCACTTTTTCCATCACTTCTTCACCTGCCCTTCGCTGCGGTCGAAATAAGCCGTCACGACCATGTTGACGATGATGAAGACCATGAGCACCAGGGACAGGCCGCTGCCCAGGTGCCAGTCATAGGCCATGGTGAATTCCTGTTCGACGATGTTGCCGATGAGCAGGATCTTATTGCCCCCTAAGAGGCCGCTGATGAAGAACGTCGTCAGCGACGGGATGAAGACCATGGTGATGCCGCTGATGGCACCGGGCAGGGATAAGGGCAGGATGACCTTGGTGAAGGTCTGCCAGGAATTGGCCCCCAGGTCGCGGGCCGCGGCGATGACGTTGCCGTTGATTTTACTCAGGGCCACATAGAGGGGCAGGATCATATAAGGCAGGAAGTTGTAAATCATGCCGATGACGATGGCCACTGGCGTGTTGATGAGGCTCACGTCAGGCAGGGACAAGAGGCGCAGGAACTGATTGAGGATACCGTTCTTTTCCAGGATCGTCTGCCAGGCCATGGTCGTCAGCAGAGAGTTCATCCACATGGGCAGGACGAAGAGCAGGAACAGGAGCGAGCCCTTCCCCCGCTTCTTTTCCGTCAGGATGAGACAGAGCGGATAGGCCACGACTAGGCAGATGACCGTGCTGATGAGGGCCAGGACGATGGACAGTTCCAAGGCTTTCAGGTATTCCCAATGCGCGATGAGGCTGATATTGGCCAGGGTAAAGGCACCATGGGCATCGGTCAGGCCGTACCAGGCAATGGCCAGGACGGGACAGAAGATGAATAAGATTGCCCAGATGAGGAAAGGCGTGGCAAAGAGGTTGCGGATTGCTGCTGAATTAATCATTTTCCATCGCCCTTTCGTCTTCCGATTCCGGTTTATTCATAATCTGGATATTGAAGGGATCCACCCAAAGGCTGACTTCGTCGCCGGGCTGATAGTGCTTCGTCGATTTGACCAGCCATTCGATGCCCCGCGCCTTGATGGTGATGTTATAGGTCATGCCTTCAAAAATCGTCTTGGTGACGACGCCGTTGAAGCCGCCGTCATGAGGCGGCTTCAGTTCCATATCTTCCGGCCGGATCTGGACATCGACCGGACGGTTGGTCCCGAAGCCGACGTCAACACAGTCGAAGTCGTAATCGGCAATGCGCACGAGCTTGTCGTGGACCATGAGACCGTCGACGATGTTGCTGTCCCCGATGAAGTCGGCGACGAAGGCATTTTCCGGTTCATTGTAAATACTTTCTGGCGTACCGATCTGCTGGATATAACCCTGGTTCATAACGACGACCGTATCGGACATGCTCAGGGCTTCTTCCTGGTCGTGAGTGACGAAGACGAAGGTAATACCCAGTTCTTCTTTAATCTTGATGAGTTCCAGCTGCATACTGCGGCGCAATTTCCGGTCCAAGGCGCTCAGAGGTTCGTCCAGGAGCAGGACCCGCGGCTCATTGACGACGGCCCGGGCGATGGCCACGCGCTGTTGCTGACCGCCGGACAAATCGACAATGTTAGCGTGTTCGTAGCCGTCGAGGTTGACCAGTTTCAGGGCATAGCGGATCTTATCGCGGATATAATCGCGGGATTTACCGTGAATCTTCGGCCCGAAGGCGATGTTTTCGGCCACGTCCATATGGGAAAAAAGAGAATAATTCTGGAACACCGTATTGACCTGACGCCGGTTCGGCGGCAGCTGGGTGATATCGGCCCCATCGAAGAGGATACGCCCTTCATCAGGCGTTTCAAAGCCGGCAATGAGGCGGAGCGTCGTCGTCTTGCCACAGCCGCTGGGACCGAGGAGGGTCACGAATTCATTTTCAGAAATCGTCAGATCAAGGCCGTCTAATACCTTGTGCCCATCGTAGGTCTTGGATACGTGCTCCAAGTGAATCAATTCTTTTTCCATTTCACAACTCCTTTTTTCATTCCTTACGGCTCCAGGCCGTAAAAAAAGGGAGATCGCATAATCGCTGATGCGAGGTCCCTTCCTCGATATTATTTTTTACTGCTCCGCGTATCCCAGGGCCGCGACGTCGTCCAATACGACACGGGCTGCGGGCTGCGGACCGAATTGGCCACGCGGGCCGTCTTGGGCCGGACCGTAGTCTTAGTCTGGACAGCGGCCGCTTTCTGGCTGTGCTGTTCATGCCATTCTTTCAGGCTCGGGAAAATGGGCGCTTCCGTTTCCGTCACGATCATAGCCGACCGCTTGTACGGCTTCAGGGCCATGGCTTCATGGCCGGCAAGGCGCCAGATTTCCCGCCGCGTCTGTTCAACGGTCTGGACATAATTCATGGTCTCCGTATAATGCGGCACGCCACGGGCCCGGTCGACAGCCCCCGGGCCGGCATTATACGCCGCTTCGGCATAGACAAAAGGCCGGTCCCACGTGCGGTAGCGTTCGACCATCTGACCGAGGTACTTGACGCCGCCAAAGATGTTTTCCCTGCGGTTGTAGGGATTGACCTTGAGTGATGCTGCCGTAGACGGCATAAGCTGGGCAATGCCGACGGCACCGACGCCGGAAACGGCAGAATTATCGAAATGGCTTTCTGTCGTAAAGACGGCAGCGACGAGAATCGGGTCGACGTCATACGTATAGGATGCATCACAGATATCCTTGGCAATGGCCGCCGCCTCGCTGCCGCGGATATATTTGCTGACCTGGTCATAGACCATTTCTTCCTGCGTAATGGCCTGCACCGGCATCAAGGCCATGAGGCCGATGAAAAGGGCTGCCATCTTTGTCTTACAGGCTTTACTGAGTATCAACTTTCACATTCCTCCCCACTCACGACTATCATTCTACCTTTCATTATATCACGGTCGTCAAGCCATTTGCCAATGCCTTCTCGTTCTGCCCTATTAGGGTTATGCATCATTGTTCCACCACGCGGAAGACGACGCCTTCGTCGCAGTCGGGACACTGGATATCCGACGGCCAGAGCGACCCCTGGCGGCCGGCGAAGACATAAGGATAAAGGGCCTGGAGGGCCGTCATGCAGAGGGCGCCGCTCTTTGCTTTATCGATGACAGGCCCGTCGAAGACGATTTCATCGCCTTCTTTATAAAGATCACAATGGGACTTGATGACGACTAACTTAACTTTCTTGGCATCCATAATCATACCTCCTAATCGAGTTCAACAGGAACAAAATCGAAGGCTTCGACGTCGAAGAGGCCCGTGTCCAGCAGTTTCAGCTTGGGAATGACAGGCAGGCTCATGAAGCACAAAGTCATGATGACATCGACGTTATCGCTGACGCCCAGGATATCATGAGCCTTGGCGTAGAGCTCGTCCATAGCCGCATCGACGGCAGCCGCCGGCTGGTCGCTCATGAGGCCGGCAATGGGCAGCGGTATGGATGCCAGGACCTTTCCGTCCAGAACGATGGTCATACCGCCCTTCTGAGCTTCCAGGGCTTCGACGGCCGCGGCCATGTCCTTATTGTTCGTACCGGCGACGATGATGTTGTGCGAATCGTGGGCCACCGACACGGCGACGGCGCCCTTCTTCAGGCCATAGCCTCGCAGCAGGCCCAGGCCGACACAGCCCGTGCCGTGATGGCGTTCGACGACGGCAACCTTAACGATATCGGCCTGCGGATCGTAGACGAAGTCGCCGCGGTCATCGCGATGGATGAGGGCTTCGCCCTTTTCCGTGACGACGCCGCCGGGCACGATGTCGATAGTCCGGACCCGGTCCGACGTCAGGTGCATGACCAGTTTTTCTTCGGAAAAACCGGCGATGCAGACAGAGCTGCCGACAGCGCTGTAATCAGCCCGCGTAAAAGGCAGGAGATACTGTCCCTTTTCCGCCGCTTTCTGACCGCCGATGAAGGTCGCCAGGACATGGAAGTCCTTCAGGTCTTCAAAGAGGACGATGTCCGCCCGCTTGCCCGGTGCCAGGGCGCCGCGGTCGTCGAAGTGGTAGCAGTCGGCGGCATTGAGCGTCGCCATGGTGATGGCCGCTTGCGGCGACAGGCCGGCGGCGACGCAGAGACGCAGGTGTTCGTTAAGGTGGCCTTTCTCGAAAATCGTCTTGGGATGGAGGTCGTCCGAGCAGAGCAGGAAGCGACGCAGATTGGCCGGCGTCACGGCTTTGACCAGGTTGGGCAGATCATGGCAGGCCGAACCGTTGCGCAGCATGACGTACATGCCGGCCTGGAGACGCGCTTCGACATCGTCCAGGGTGAAGCATTCGTGGTCCGTCCGGATCTGGGCCGACGCATAGGCCTGCAGGTCCTTGCCAGCGACACCGGGGCTATGGCCGTCGATGGGCTTTTTCGCCTCATAAGCTGCGATGAGTTTATCCAGGACGGCATCGTCACCGTTCAGGATGCCCGGGCAGTTCATGAATTCACCGACACCGAGGACGCGGTCGTCGGCCAGGGGTGCTTTCATGTCGTCCGCTTCCAGGACGGCCCCGCTGTGGTCGAAAGGTGTCGCCGGGACGCACGACGGCACCATGAAGCGGACGTCCAGGGCCGTCTTTTCAGCGGCTTCCATCATGTAACGAAGACCAGCCAGGCCGCAGACATTGACGATTTCATGCGGGTCGGCGACGATAGTCGTCGTCCCCAGGGGCACGACGAGGCGGCCGAACTCTTCCGGGCTGACATAGGACGATTCGATATGGATGTGGCTTTCAATGAGGCCCGGTGCGGCATAGGCACCATGGGCATCGATGACCTCCTGCCCTTCATAAGGGCCGCCGACGCCGGCGATGATACCGTCGGCAATGACGATATCCTCAGGACGGATGGTCTGTGTATAGACGTCGACAATCTGGCAGTTTTTAAGGACGACGTCTCCCGGTTCCAAGCCCCGGGCTACGGCAATGCGCCGTTTCAAAAGATTCCGTGTCATAGTCATAATGTACTCCTTCCTGTCGGTAAAGGCGTAAGATTTTTATCTTTCGGACTCATTGTACCATAGATTTCCTTTTTTTGACAAAATAGTTGCCCAAAAAGGCAGAACCCCCTATAATAATGATATCAGTTGATGTCCGTCGTCTGCTATTTGGCTTCATGTATTTTCGGATGGATGTCAACTTGTTTTATTACTAAAGGAGTGTGAATGTATTATGGAAAACCAACCGTCCTTCCTCGACCGTTTCTTCCACTTGAGCGAAAATGGCACGACGGTCCGCACGGAAATCCTGGCTGGTATCACGACCTTCATGACCATGGCTTACATCCTGGCCGTCAACCCAACCATCATGAGCGCCGCCGGCATGGATAAAGGTGCCGTCCTCACGGCAACGGCCCTGGCCTCCCTCATCGGGACACTGTGCATGGCCTTTTTCGCCAACTACCCCTTCGCCCTGGCACCGGGCATGGGACTGAACGCTTTCTTCGCCTTCACGGTCGTCCTGCAGATGGGCTACACCTGGGAAATGGCCCTGGCCGCCGTCTTCTTTGAAGGTGTTATCTTCATCATCCTGTCTTTGACCAATGTCCGCGAAGCTATCTTCAACGCCATCCCCATGACTTTGAAGAAAGCCGTCTCCGCCGGCATCGGCCTGTTCATCGCCCTCATCGGTCTGTTGAACGCCCAGATCATCGTCGCCAACCCGGCCACCAAGATTGCCCTGTTCTCGTTCAAACAGTCGGCCGCTACGGGTACGTTCCACACTGTCGGCATTACGGTTCTCCTGGCCATGATCGGCATCGTCTTCACAGCCGTCCTGATGGTCAAGAAAGTCCGCGGCAACATCCTCTGGGGCATCCTCTTCACGTGGATTCTGGCCATTCTCTGCGAAGTGACCGGTCTCTACGTGCCCAATCCGGAAATGAAGATGTTCAGCGTCATCCCCGACCTGTCCGGCGGCGCCGCCGCCTTTGCCCCGGCCAGCCTGAGCCCCATCTTCGGCCAGCTCGACTTCAGCCGCGTCTTCAGCCTGGACTTCTTAGTCGTCATGTTCGCCTTCCTCTTCGTCGATATCTTCGACACCCTGGGCACGCTCATCGGCGTCTCGTCCAAGGCCAACATGCTCGATGAACGGGGCCGCCTGCCGCACATCAAAGGCGCCCTCCTGGCCGACGCCGTCGCCACGACGGTCGGCGCTGTCCTCGGGACCAGTACGACGACGACCTTCGTCGAAAGCGCTACCGGCGTCAGCGAAGGCGGCCGCACGGGCCTGACGGCGGTCTGCGTCGCTGTTCTCTTCGCTCTGTCCCTCTTCCTGTCGCCGTTCTTCATGGCCATCCCGGCCTTTGCCACGGCACCGGCCCTGGTCATCGTCGGCTTCCTCATGCTGACCTCCGTCGCCGGTATCGACTTCGACGACTTCAGCGAATCCATCCCGGCATACATCACCATCATCGCGATGCCCTTCTGCTACAGCATCTCCGAAGGCATCTCCTTCGGCATCATTTCGTACGTCGTCATCAACCTGCTCACAGGCAAACGGGAAAAGATTTCCCTCCTCATGTACTGCCTGGCCGTCATCTTCGTCATGAAGTACATCTTCTTGTAAG
>CABQJB010000024.1 GCA_902464195.1 uncultured Megasphaera sp. | reverse complement strand
CATGAAAACCTATACATCTGTCTGCCCTTACGATTGCCCTGATGCCTGTGGGCTCGTCGTTTCTGTCGAGGACGGCCGCGTCGTATCCGTTGCCGGCGACAAGTCCCATCCTTTTACGCGCGGGACGTTATGCCCGAAGATGGCCCATTATGAGCGGACCGTTCATTCGCCGCGCCGCCTGACGACGCCACTGAAACGGACCGGCCCTAAGGGAAGCGGCCAGTTCGCGCCCATTTCCTGGGATCAGGCCCTGGCAGAAATCGCCGGGACCTGGAAGGCCATCATCGCCGAAGCCGGTGCCGAAGCTATCCTGCCTTATTCCTATGCCGGCACCATGGGCATCGTCCAGCACGACGCCCTGCACGGCCTGTTCTACCGCCTGGGCGCTTCCGGACTGGACCGGACCATCTGCGCTCCGGCCAAAGGACGGGGCTTCAAGGATGTCATGGGCAGTACCATGCCGACGGCGCCACAGGAAGCGCAGGACAGCGACTGCATCTTCCTCTGGAGTATCCATATGCTGGCCACGAATATCCACTTCCGCCACGACGTCGAAGCAGCCCGGGCCAAAGGGGCCGTCGTCTGGTGCATCGATGCCTATCGCAACAAGACGGCTGACCTGGCCGACCACTTCGTCGCCGTCCGACCCGGTACGGACGGCGCCCTGGCCCTGGGCATGATGCATGTCCTCGACCGCGATGGCCTGGCTGACGAAGCCTTCCTGGCCCGGAACGTCCTCGGCTGGGATGACTTGAAGACGACCGTCCTGCCCAAGTATACGCCGGAAGAAACGCAGGGCATCACCGGCGTGCCGGCCGACGTCATCGTCGAACTGGCCCACGCCTACGGCCGGGCCCGGGCGCCGTTCATCCGCCTCGGCAGCGGCCAGTCCCGCTATCGCAACGGCGCCATGACGACGCGCCTCATTACCTGTCTGCCGGCTGTCGTCGGCGTCTGGGGGAAGCAGGGGGCCGGCCTCTTGACTTCGGCGTCGGCGTCGAAAGCCTATGATAAAGAAATCGTCACCCATTCCGACTGGAAACAGCCGGGCAAGCGCGTCGTCAACATGTGCTGTATCGGCCAGGCCCTGACGGAAGACGACCGCATCCGCAGCCTCTTTGTCTATTCGTCCAATCCGGCCTGCACGGCGCCGGACCAGAACCAGGTCCTGAAGGGCCTCAGCCGGGACGATTTATTTACCGTTGTCCACGAACGCTTTATGACCGACACGGCCCGCTATGCCGACATTGTCCTGCCGGCGACGACGTCGCTGGAACACGACGATGCCTATTATTCCTATGGCAACTATACAATCCAATGCGGCTATGCCGCCATTCCGCCCGTCGGCCAGAGCCGGTCCAACTGGCGCGTCGCCTGTGACCTGGCCCATGCCATGGGCATACAGGATGATTTCTATGACCAGTCGGACCGGGACCTCGTCGAAGCCCTGGCCGCATCGACGACCAAGTGGCCCCTGCCCGTCGACCGGGAGCGCCTCGGTCAGGGCCTGCCGACGCCGCTGCCCATGCCGGCCGATTATCAGACCCGGTTCGGGACTCCGTCAGGGAAAATCGAGATATACAATGAGTCCTTGACGCCGGCCCTGCCGGACTATCTGCCACTGGCAGAAGATGACGGCACGCTGGCCTTCGTTAATGGGCCGGATATGCGCATCCTCGATTCGTCCTTCAACGAACGGGACGAACTGACGGCCAGCCATACGATGGACCTCTTTGTCCATCCCGACGATGCGGCCCGCTATGGCCTGCGCGACGGCCAGACCGTGACCTTGGCCAATGAACGGGGCCAGGCCGATTTCACCGTCGTCATCTCTAAACGGACCGTACCGGGCCAGGTCGTCAGCGAAGGCGTCTGGTGGCGGGAACGCGTCAAAGGCCAGGGGGCCTCGGTCAACGTCCTCACGTCCCAGCGCCTGACCGACGAAGGCGCCGGCAGCACCTTCTACGACGTCCGCGTATCCATCGTACCGTAATAGTTGGTAGTTTGGAGTTTGTAGTGAAGAGTAAAGCCATCTACGAGGCACGGTCTGCGGCCTGCGGCCTGCGACCTGCGACCTGCGACCTGCGACCTGCGACCTGCGACCTGCGGCCTGCGACCTGCGACCTGCGACCTGCGGGCCGCCCTTTAGGCGGCCCCTACAAACTCTGACAAGTAAAAATACTTGACAGATAGGCTGCTTTCCGTTATAATACCAAAGTACGCTGTTTGAAAGGCGGTGAAGCCATGCTTGAAGATGTAGTCCGCAAGGGACGGCTCCTCGATTTGTACGGGCCTTTGCTTACGGAGAAACAACGGCGCTGCATGGAAATGTATTTCGATATGGACCTGTCCCTGAGCGAAATCGGGGAGGAACTGCACATTTCCCGCCAAGGTGCCTATGATATGCTCAAGCGCGCTTCCCATTCGCTGGAAAGTTACGAACAGCGCCTTCATCTGCTGGCCCGCTACGATGCGGTCCGTGATAAGATCGATGAAGTAGAGCGGCTTCTCGACCGGGAAGAACCGCAAACCCTTGAAAGAGCGAAACAGCTTTTGCATGAAATAGAGTTATAGAAGGAGGCCCCTTATGCCATTTGAAAGTCTGTCCGAACGATTCCAGGCGGCATTTAAAAAACTCCGCGGCAAAGGGAAGCTTTCTGAAGAGGATGTCAGCGAAGCGCTGAAAGAGATGCGCCGCGCCCTTCTGGAAGCGGACGTCAACTTTGCCGTCACCAAAGATTTCATCAAGAAAGTCAAAGAAAAGGCCGTCGGCGAAGAAGTCTTCGGCAGCCTCAATGCGTCACAGACGGTCATCAAGATCGTCCGCGATGAACTGACGGAACTCCTCGGCGGGACACAGAGCCGGATTACCATTTCTCCCAAGCCACCGACCATCATCATGCTCGTCGGTCTCCAGGGGGCTGGTAAAACGACGACAGCCGCCAAACTGGCCAAGAAGCTGAAGTCCCAGGGCAAGAGCCCGCTCATGGTCGCTGCCGACGTCTACCGTCCGGCGGCTATCACGCAGCTGCAGGTCCTCGGCCAGGAACTGGACATGCCCGTCTATACCGAAGAGGGCAGCAAGGACCCTGTTGCCATTGCCCAGCACGCCATTCCCTATGCGACCAGCCATTTACGCGATGTCGTCATCATCGATACGGCCGGCCGTTTACATATCAATGAAACCCTCATGGACGAACTCATCAACATCAAGAATGAAGTTCATCCCCATGAAATCCTGCTCGTCGTCGACGCCATGACCGGTCAGGATGCCGTTACGGCTGCCTCGGCCTTCGATAAAGCCCTCGGCATCGACGGCATCATCATGACCAAGCTCGATGGCGATGCCCGCGGCGGTGCCGCCTTGTCCATCAAGGCTGTCACGGGCAAACCGATTAAGTTCATCGGCGTCAGCGAAAAGCTCGACGGCCTGGAAGAATTCCATCCGAACCGTTATGCATCGCGTATCCTCGACTTAGGCGACGTCGAAACGATCATCGAAAAAGCCCAGGCGGCTTTCGATGAAGAATCGATGGAAAACATGAAGAAGACCATGAAAAGTGGTACCTTCACCTTCGATGACTTCCTGTCCCAGCTCCATATGATCAAGAAGATGGGCAATATGGGCAGTCTCCTGAGCCTCATCCCAGGCATCGGGAAATATAAGAAAGAACTCGACAAAGTCGACATGGACGGCAAAGAATTCAAACGAATCGAAGCCATTATCACATCCATGACGGCCCAGGAACGGTCGAGTGCCAATCCGAAAATGCTCATCAAGGACAGCCGCAAGCGCCGTATCGCCAAGGGCAGCGGCACGCGTGTCCAGGATGTCAACCGCCTCATCAAGCAGTTCGCAGAAATGCAGAAGATGATGAAGCAGGCCAAGAAAGCACAGAAGAATAAACGACGGGGTTTCATGCCGCGTCTGCCTTTTTAAATGGATTTCCCTTTTTTGTGGAAATAAGATACTATATCAAGGAGGTGATTTTCAATGATTAAAATTCGTTTGGCTCGTTTAGGTGCTAAAAAGAAACCGATCTACCGCGTCGTCGTCGCTGATTCCCGCGATGCTCGTAACAACGGTCGTCCGGTTGCTACGTTGGGCATGTACGATCCGTCCAAAGACATGGACAATCGTCTGACTGTCGATGCTGAAGCAGCTGTAGCATGGCTCGGCAAAGGCGCACAGCCGACAGATACGATCCGTTCTATCTTCAAAAAAGCTGGCATCATGGCTCAGTTTGAAGCATCCAAAAAGTAAGTGAGGCTGGATACTATGGAAGAATTGATTGCATGTATCGCCCGGTCCCTCGTCAAGAACCCGGATGCGGTTACAGTTACCAAGATTCAAAAAAAAGGCCTCGAAGTCTATCAGCTTCATGTCGCACCCGAAGATATGGGTAAAGTCATTGGCAAACAGGGTAAAATTGCGAAAGCATTGCGCCTTGTTGTCAAGGCTGCGGCAGTGAAGGCTAACAAGAAAGTATCAGTGGATATCGTATAGGAGGAACCATGGATCAGATTACATTGCGCGTTCCTGTCGCTGTCAAAGCAAAGGTTACGCAGGCCCTCAAGGATCGTATCCTCAAAGGTGCTGACCAGGCCCTGAGTGACATCGATCGGGAAATGCAGAACCTGGAATTCCAGGCCAAACGCATGATGACCGAACAGGCTAAAATCGATGCACAAGGGTTGATTTCCTTGCGTGCTAAAGTAGAAGAACAGAAACAGCGTCTCGCCGCAGCCAAGGCTAAGGCACAGCACGACAGAGAAGAAGCTGAACAGTTGACAATCGGTTCCGAAATCAGACAAGGCACGCTTGAACAGACTGTCGTTGTCAATGTCGGCGATGATTTAGAAAAATTGATGGGAACGGAAATCCTGCTTGAAGACGGCAAGATCGTTTCTATCCGCCAATAGAATACGATGGCTGAATTAGATCTTTTCACAATCGGTCAAATCGTTGCCCCGCACGGCGTGCGGGGTGATGTTCGTATTTATCCCGATACGGATTTTCCGAAACGATTCCTGAAAATGAAATACGGCTACATTGACGGCAAGAAGTATGAAGTAGAATCTGCACGTCTTCATAAGCGGGTCGTCCTCATGAAATTTGTCGGCGTCGATGATCGCAATGCGGCGGAATTGTTGGTCAAAAAAGACCTGAAAGTGCCGCGCGAAGATCTGGTGCCCCTGCAGAAAGGCCAGCACTACATCTATGACATCCTCGGCTCGGCCGTATACGACCTTCAGGGCCATGAACTGGGAAAACTTACAGACGTACTGCGCACGGGCAGCAACGACGTCTATGTCGTCACTGCCGATGACGGTAAGGAAACACTCCTGGCCGCTATTCCCGATGTCATCAAGTCCATTGATGAAAGTGCCAAGAAGATCGTCGTCGATCCGCCGGAGTGGGTGGACGAATGAGAATCGACATTATCTCACTCTTTCCGGAGCTCATCGAAGCGTTCTTCCAGCACAGCATCATCGGGCGGGCACGGGCAGCCGGCCTGTTGAATCTGGATGTGACCAATCCCCGTAATTTCACGTACGACCGTCATCACATGGTCGATGATACCATCTATGGCGGCGGCTGCGGCATGCTCATGAAGGCAGCGCCCCTCTATGCCGCTGTCGAAGCCGTGCGGCGTCAGGTGCCGCGGCGGCGCATCATCTTCATGGGGCCCGCAGGGCAGACCTTTACGCAGGCCAAGGCACGCGAGCTGGCGACATACGACCAGCTTATTTTATTATGCGGCCATTACGAAGGCGTCGATTACCGCGTCGAACAGGATTTGGCCGATGAGACCATTTCCGTCGGCGACTACGTCCTCACTGGCGGCGAACTGCCGGCTATGACCGTCACCGATGCCGTAGCCCGCATGATTCCCGGCGTCCTCGGCGCAGCTGCCGGGGCCGCTGACGATTCTTTCTATTCGTCGCTCCTGGAATATCCGCAGTACACCAAGCCTGCCGTCTTTCGCGGCATGGCCGTACCGGAGGTCCTGCGGAACGGCAATCACGCCAAGATCGATGCCTGGCGCCGGGAAGCGTCGCTGGCGCGGACCTTGGAATTACGGCCGGACCTTTTGCAGCACTGCGATTTGTCGCCAGCTGACCAAAAGATATTGGCTAAACTGAAAGGGGCGAAGAAATGATGAAATCCCCTTTGTATGTCGGATTGGTTCATTATCCCATATATGATAAGAACTTCAACGTCATTGCCACGGCCATCACCAACTACGATCTGCACGACATTTCGCGGTCGGCCAAGACCTATGGCGTCAAGAAATATTTCATCATCCACCATATTCCGGGGCAGCTCGATATGGTGCATAAAATCATGGATTTCTGGGAAAGCCCGGTGGGCCGCAACTATAACGGCTACCGCACGCAGGCTTTCGATATCGTAGACATCCGCCCGTCCATCGAAGCGGCTGTCGAAGCCGTCACCGCCGCAGAAGGGAAGCACCCTTACGTCGTCACGACGGACGCACGGACCTATGCCAACACCATTTCCTATAAGGAGTTGCGGCAGAAGCGGGAAGAAGACGATACGCCGATTCTCCTGCTCTTTGGCACGGGCTACGGGATGACGAAAGAAACGATGGAAAAATTTGATTTCATCCTGGAACCGATTTACGGGGCCGGGGAATATAATCACTTATCTGTCCGTTCGGCAGCAGCTATCATCTTAGATCGCCTGGCCGGCGAAGATTGGTGGAAATAAAGGGAGGCATTTGAATGTCTGGACATTCTAAATGGGCGAATATTAAACGTAAAAAAGGGAAAAACGACGCAATCCGCGGCAAGATTACGACCAAGATCGGCCGTGAAATCACGATTGCTGTCCGCATGGGCGGCCCGGACCCGGTCGGCAACATGCGTCTGAAACTGGCCCTTCAGAAAGCAAAGGAAAACAATATCCCGAAAGATAACATCAAACGGGCTATCCAGAAAGGCGCTGGCGCTACGGAAGGTCAGAACTACGAAGAAATCGTATACGAAGGCTACGGCCCGGCAGGCGTTGCCGTTACGGTCAACGTCCTCACGGATAACCGCAACCGCGCAGCCGCTGCTGTCCGCCACGAATTCTCCAAATCCGGCGGCAACCTCGGCGCTACGGGCTGTGTCAGCTGGATGTTCCACAACACGGGCATCTTCGTCGTCAACCGCGACCAGGCCGATGAAGACCAGATCATGGAAGTCGCCCTCGATGCCGGTGCTGATGACGTAAAAGTTTCCGACGAAGACTACGAAATCATTACGACGCCGGAAGCCTTCGATGCTGTCGAAAAAGCCCTGGCTGACAACAACATCGAAACGGAACACGCATCGATTACCATGGTTCCGGAAAACACAATCAAACTCACGGGAGAAGACGCTGAAAAAATGGAACGCTTCGTAGACGCCCTCGACGAACTCGACGACGTCCAGGACGTATACCACAACGCAGAACTTCCGGAAGAGGAAGAATAAGAGTTGTTAGTGGCTAGTTGTTAGTGGTTAGTGGATGGTTTTAAATTTAAGAGCGTTCACTGCAAACTACAAACTGCAAACTGCAGATTTCAAAAAAGCGCTGTCGCAAAGACAGCGCTTTTTTACTAGCCACGAACCACTAGCCACGAACCACGAGCCACGAACCACGAGCCACGAACCACTAAATCCCCAAACCGTTGTAATAACAACAGATTCCCTCCGCTATCCATGGTATACTACGTTCAGAAGTTGAGAGAACCTCACTTAGAGATAAGATATAATTCATCCACTTACTTAGGAGGTAGGTACTATGTTGAAATCTGTTTTGAATAAATTTGCTATGAATGAAAAGGTTACGTCTGATATGATCATGGGCGATATCATCCGCCTTCATCCGGAAGTCGTCGATACCCTCATTTCTCAGGGGATGCACTGCCTGGGCTGCCCGTCGTCGCAGCAGGAAAGCCTGGCCAATGCCTGCTTTGTCCACGGCCTGGACCCGGAAATCGTCACTAAAGCCGTCAACGTTGCCATTGAAGCGAACAAACAGTAAGAGGAGGACATATCATGAGCGCATTTTTAGGACCTATCCATTTTTGGTTATACAATAAAATCCAGTTCCAGGAAAGTTTGATCGACGAACTCATCCGCTACGCATCCAGCCAGGGCTGGTCCGACAGCGATTTGGCCGACAAATACGGCAGCAAAGACCGCCGCAAACTCGACGAAGTCATCGACGAATCGAACATCCACGGCTGGCTCCAGTCGCGCATCCACGATGCCGAAGGCCGTTATGCCGCCTTGGTACTCGACGTCGCCGGCGACCAGGAAGACCGCCTGACGGCACTGAAACAGGCCGCTTATGATTTCGGCGCCAGCCAGCACCTCACTGCCGCTACGGCACCGGAAGCCTTCCACCGCCTGGACGACCTGCTCCTGGACGGGATGCCCTGCGACCAGGTCAACCGCGTCCGCGAAAGCGATGACAGCCGCATCGCCTGGGACCGGACCATGGACCTGCACAGCGAATTCTGGCAGGGCCACGGCGACCGTTACTACGCCCTGCGCCAGGCCTTGGTCGACGGCCTGCTGGCTGCTACGGATTACGCCTTCACCAGCCCGGCCGAAGGCCAGTATGAAATCGTCAAGAAATCTGCCTAAACGAAAGAGAGGGAGCCTTATGTATTGCACGGAAGTCATGGTTAAACAACATGCCAATATTTCACGGATGCTGAAAGTCATCAAAGAATCGTGTTGCGCTATTCTGGAAGGGGCTGAAATCGATCAGCAGGAATTTGCCGAAATCCTCGATTTCATCCGCCGTTATGCCGATGGCCATCATCACCGTCGGGAAGAACTCGTCCTCTTCCCTGAAATGGTCGACCATCTGGAAGAAGTCGCGTCCATCATCATCAAGCACGGCATGCTCGTTGAACACGACCTCATCCGTGCCCACGTCCGGGCCCTCGACGAAGCCCTGAAACTCTACGCCCAGGACCCGAAGACGGAATATAAACTCCAGGTCCTGACCGAAGCCATGGCCTATGCCAACCGCCTGCAGCAGCACGTAGAAAAAGAAAACAACGTCGTCTACCCCTTAGCCGACCGCGGCCTGTCTGACGATATCAAAGCCAAAATCGACCAGACCGTCAAAGACATGGAACAAGAAGAAGGCCCGGAATTCGTAAAAGGCTACATGGAACTCCTGGACCGTCTGGAAAAGAAATATAAAATTGCGTAGCCCGGCTCTCCTTATAGGAGAGCTGTCAGCGAAGCTGACTGAGAGGTTGCTTTTTTTACATAGTTTGTAGTACGGAATTTGTAGTTTGTAGAAGATGGCTTAACATTTTTACCCGTTGCTAGCCACTAACCACTAAAAAAACTTGTCGCGCGGCGACAAGTTTTTTTTTGTGCCAAGACACATTCTGTCTACCTGACTATATATAATAGATAACCCAGGGAGGCGATAGGAATGAAAAAAATTGACATAGTACAAGCACAACAAGATATCCAGTTCATTTATAACTGCTATAAGAAATTTGGCCTTGATGTGGATGAATGTCGGGCGGTCCTTAAAGAACGCGACTGTTGCGAACACCGCGACAGTGACGGGCATCCGCTCTTTGAGGATGCCAGCTCCCTGACGATGCTAGATAGCGCCAAGAATTGTCATGATACGTATATCTGCAAAAAATGCCATACTGTTTTTTCGCTGAAAATCGATCCGGATACGCAGGAATACAGCTACAATGAAGTCTTGAGATATAACAGCCTGGACGACCTTCTCAAGCCGGATTTCATAGCACACATCGAAAAATCCAATCATATTTTGGACAAGATGCAGCAGTTCACGCCAAAAGATGTCACCTTTTTCCACAACAACCTTAAAATCCAGGCCGAACTGCTCCAGCGTGAAATCCGTCGACAAACGGCTATCTTAGAGAAATTGGATTACATTACGCTGGACCTGCCCTATTACGATGCGTTTTCAGCCAAACACATCCGCAGCATCCTCTTTCCCCTGTACCAGCAGATGACATTCAGAACCTTTTGGGTACTGAACTTTTCCGTGCCCATCTTTAGCAACCTCGATTATTATGACCGTACGGTCAATCTCCTCGACGACATCCCGGGGCTCAATATGGACGAAGCGCTCACGCTTATCGACGACTGCTTCAAAAAGGCTGGCACGACCTTGCAGGAAAGCCGGCGCCGTTACGCCTGGGAACCCGTCTGCAATCACCGCGATGAACAGGGGAACCTGCTGATCCATAATCTGCCGAATATGGTACAGACCGTTGAATGTGAACGCTGTCATGCCGTCTTTACCCTGAATTTCAACGAACAACTGGGAAAATACATCCATGGCTACCTCCTGGACGACTGCCACTTCTACGACTTCGAACGGGCCGGCGTCGCCGAAAAAGCAGAAGCCGTCCTGAAAAAAGACAGACTTTCCAGCGTCCATTCGCTGACGGACTATTACCGCATGCGCGAAGAATTGAAAGAACAGTACCAGACCGTCACGGAAGATAAAATGGCCTGCTGGGAACTGGTGGGACGCCTGAATACGTGCCTCTTAGAAATCGATGGCCTGAACACCTTCACGCGCTATCAAGTCGAAGACAGCGTATTGTATGCCCAAAAAGAAATGATTGACCGCTATCTCTGGCAACACGAACTTCAAAAGCAGCTCAAAGCCAGAATGAAAGAATTCGGTACCCTTCCGTCCCTGAAGTATCCCTGGTATAATAAGGAGAACACGATGACAGAAGATAAAAAGAAAGGAAAGATACTGCATGGCACGTTTTTATCCGACCATCGATGACGATTTTCATGGCAGCGATGGCGAAATCCAGGTCTATCAGGCCTTACAACAATTAAGTGACGGATATGTCGTCTTCCATTCCTTCCGCTGGCTCGGCGAACCGGGCCAATACCGGAGCGAAGGGGAAGGCGACTTTATCATTTTGCACCCGACCAAGGGCATCTTGTCCATCGAAGTCAAATCCGGCGGCATCGGCTATGAAGAAGGCAGCTGGATCCAAATCAACCGCAGGAATAACAGTAAAAAACGCATCAATCCCTTAGGACAAGCTGCGGAAACGCAGTACCGTATCCAGCGGATCCTGCGCCAGCATTTCCCCTATGACTGTCCCATGATTGGCCGGGCGGCCTGGTTCACGTCGGTCGCCATGGATTCGAAACTGCGTCTGCCGGCCGAAGCCGTTCCGGAAATCATCCTGGATCAGCTGAGTTTAGTACATCCGGAAGAAGCCCTGGACAAGGTTTATGCCTATTGGAAAGGCCACCTGGGCCGGTCCTTTACGCCGTTGAAGCCGCCGGAATTCAAAGCCCTCATCCAGACACTCATGCCGTCCTTCCGCATTGCCGAAACGATTTCCAGCAGCAGCCGGGAAACGAAGACGTCTTACGTCCAGCTGACGAACCAGCAGTTCTCCATCCTGCGCTTCCTGCAGGAACAGCGGACGGCGGCCATTTACGGCCCGGCCGGTACGGGCAAGACCATGCTGGCTGTAGAAAAAGCGCGGATGCTGGCCAGTCAGGGAAAAAAGGTCCTCTACCTGTGTTTCAACGAATTCCTCCTGCAGTACCTGCGCCGCCATTATCACGACCCGCAGATTACCTTCCATAATGTACGCACTTTGGCCGAAGAAATCCTCCAGGACGACACCTTGCCCCTCAATAAAGTCGTCGCCGTCTTTGAACGGTACTTTGAAAGCGAATTCAATGATGATGACTGGGCGTATCCCAACATCGTCGTCGACGAAGGCCAGGACCTGAGCGACTCCATCCTGGAACACCTGAGCTTCCTGGCCGAATTACAGGACGGCTGTTTCTACATCTTTTACGACCGCAATCAGTACATCATGAGCCGCAAGACGACGGGCTGGATCGATAAGAATGCCGAATGTCGCCTGGTTCTCTATAAAAATTGCCGCAATACCGCTGAAATTGCCACGTCCATCGGCAAGTTGATGCACATGAAAGACAGTTACGTCAACACCATCCAGGGCATGACGCCGAAAGCCGTCTTTTATGGGAACGAAAAAGAACTGCAGAAACAGGCAGACCGCTTCGTCAAGGACATGTGCCAACAAGGCGTCGCCCTGAAAGACATGGTCATCCTCACGGCCCACTCCGTCGGCCATAGCGGCCTCAAGGACTGCCGGACCCTCAACGGGATTCCCGTCACGACGGAACCGGAAGACGGCAAAATCCTCTTCACGTCAGTGCGGAAATTCAAAGGCCTCGAAGCCACGGCGGTCCTCCTCATCGACGTCAATCTGTCGGAACTCCCGGATGACCTCATGCAGCGCCTCATCTACGTCGGTTCCTCGCGGGCTACGATGTACCTGAAAATCGCCTTCTGCGAAGACATCGAAAAGAAAGACTACGGCCCCATCCTGGATGCCCTGACCGACGAACCGGTCAAGCATAACCGCAGCGGACTGGTCAAAACCCTGCACTTAGAAGCGGACTAATAGGGAGAGCGCAGGCCGCAGTTCGCAGGCCGCAGTTCGCAGACCGCAGGCCGCCTCGGACTCAGATGCGGCTTTGCCGCAACAGACTCAGGGTGACAATATCGTCTCGATTAAACCTTCGGCTCGTAAAAAACGCCCCGACCGGGGCTGCGTAGGGGCCGCCTGGTTAAGGCGGCCCGTTGCGATATTCAACCAAAACCCATTCGAGTATAATGGTAGGCTTTTACGAGCTTTCAAACCATCTACTGCAAACTAAAAACTACAAACTTCAAACTCAAAAAGAGGCTATGACAAAACCTGTCCTCCTCAGATGCTATAGTGAAGATATAAATTGTATTTCACAGGAGGGACAATCATGGACAGAAGCGAACAAACCAAGAAGAATCAGGCCATCAACTTGTATACGTGGGGCTTAGAACTCCTCTCTGACGGCGGTCACGTCCGAGATGCCGATAAAGTGGGCTGGATGCTGATAGAAAATGCAGCCACCCAGGGTGATCGGGACGCCCAGAACTATTTAGGCGATGCCTATTTTTACAGCTACAAAAAAGATGAAAAAGCCGCCTTTTGGTACACCAAAGCTGCCGAACAGGGCCTGCCAGAAGCCCAGTCCATGCTGGGGATGCTCTATCTCCTGGGACGCGGCGTCACACGGAATTATGCCAAAGCCCGCCATTACTTCGAACAAGCCTTGCAGGGCGGCGAACTCAACGTCGAAGCCGCCGTGGACCAATATTGGCTGGGCCAGATGTATAAAGAAGGCATCGGCATCCCGAAAGACAGGGAAAAAGGCGAAAAACTGATCCGCCTGGCCGCCATCAACGGCTATGCACCCCATGGGAAATAAGTGAGCGCAGGCCGCAGGTCGCAGGTAGCCGGTCGCCTTGGAATCAGATGCGGCTTCGCCACGACAAACTCAAACTGACAACGCCGCTTCGGGATACCCTCAGCGCGTAGTGGGCCGCCCGCCGCTACCAATCGTCCGGGTAACCGTCCTGTATCTGACGAATCAGAAAGCTTTGTGACGGCCCCTACGGCCTCGCATACAGGCGATAAATGGAAACGCTGTTTACTGGCTACAAAAAAATCACGGCCAACGGCCTTGTGCGTAGGGGACGCCCAGAGGGCGTCCCGCTTGTGAGATTCGACCACATCTTATTCATGCATAATGGCAAGCTTTTACGAGCCACGAACCAAGAACAACGAGCCACGGCTCTTTTCTCGGAATCAGATGCGGCGTTCCGCCGCGACAGACTCATGATTGTATTACGACCGAGTGCCACTCGTCATAAATTCTGGCTATGCACGGGATTCGCGACGGGACGCCCTACGGAACATCCTCCGGGACGTCCCCTACGGTATCGCATACAGGCAATGGAAAAGAATGCAGGTGGCAGGTCACCAAAAAAATACACGGCCAACGGCCTTGTGCGTAGGGGACGCCCAGAGGGCGTCCCGCTTGTGAGATTCGACCACATCTTATTCATGCATAATGGCAAGCTTTTACGAGCCACGAACCAAGAACAACGAGCCACGGCTCTTTTCTCGGAATCAGATGCGGCGTTCCGCCGCGACAGACTCATGATTGTATTACGACCGAGTGCCACTCGTCATAAATTCTGGCTATGCACGGGATTCGCGACGGGACGCCCTACGGAACATCCTCCGGGACGTCCCCTACGGTATCGCATACAGGCAATGGAAAAGAATGCAGGTGGCAGGTCACCAAAAAAATACACGGCCAACGGCCTTGTGCGTAGGGGACGCCCAGAGGGCGTCCCGCTTGTGAGATTCGACCATAGCCTATTCAAGCATAATAGCAGGCTTTTACGAGCCACGAGCCACGAGCTACGAGTTACGGTCGTTGCCATGAGGCGAGGGTTACTCGAGGCAATATCGTCAATCCTGGTTGTACAAAAAAATCAAAATTTGGTACAATGAGGTCAAAAGGAGGTGTGGCCGATGAATGAAGAGATAATGCAGGATGTACAGGAACAACTGGCAGGGGCACTAGATTACGATCAAGCAGCTAAAGGCGTTTTGTCGCAGAAAAAGGTGCTGGCTTATATCTTGAAACGGACGGTCCCTGAATTTGAATCGGCCAGCCTCGACGATATTGCCAATATCTACATCGAAGGGACGCCGGAAGTCAGTACGGTTCCGGTTTCTAAGGACAAAACCAACGCGGTCCGCCATGCCTTAGAGCGACAGGATACACCGAAAATCAAAGGGGCACAGAATGAAGATAACAGCATAACGGAAGGCAGCATCGTCTTTGACATCTTATTTCGGGCGAAGGCGCCGGAAACGAATGAGCTTATTACCCTGATTATTAATGTAGAAGCACAAAAGCGTTTGAAACCGAAAAAGAAAACGGGAGATACCTATCCTCTATTAAAAAGAGCTGTCTATTATGCCAGCCGCTTGATTTCTTCGCAAAAAGGGACCGAATTCATCAATAGCGACTACGATAAAATAAAGAAGGTCTATACCATTTGGATCTGCATGGAAGCCCCACAGGGGAAAAGTGCTATCAACCGCTATCAGTTGAAAGAACAGCATCTGCTGCACCGCTATAAGGAACCTTGTCAGAATTATGACCTCATGGGCATCATCTTTGTCTATCTGGGAAATAGCAAAGTCAAAGACCAGCTGATAAACCTGCTTGATTTGATGTTCAAATCGTCAAAGGACGCCAGTGAAAAGATTATAACCTTGCATAATGATTTTGGAATTGATTTGACACAAGAAGGAGAGGGGGATTTGGCAGTCATGTGCAACTTAGGAGAAGGAATATACGAAGATGGCCTGATGAAAGGCAAGCAAGAAGGAAAAATAGAATCAGCTTTGGAAATGCTCAAGGATGGTGTAGATTTGGACAAAGTCGCAAAATATACCAAACTATCACTTTCCATAATCCAGGAGCTTGCTAAACAAAATAAATTGATTTAGGAATAATTACAAAAACACCGCCATGGGGCAAGAAACCATTGGCGGTGTTTTTATTAAAATTTCCTCCAATTTCCTCGGACTCAGATGCGGCTTCGCCGCAACAGACTCAAACTAACAACGACGCTTCGGGAAGCCCTCAGCGCGTAGCGGGTCGCCCGCCGCTACCATCCGTCCAAGTAACTGTCCTGTATCTGATGGGTCAGAAAGGCTTTGGGACGGCCCCTACGGTATCGCATACAGGCGATGGAAAAGAACGCAGGTGGCAGGTCACCAAAAAAATACACGGCCAACGGCCCTGTGCGTAGGGGCCGACCTTTAACCTCTCAGACCGCCTT
>CABQJB010000023.1 GCA_902464195.1 uncultured Megasphaera sp. | reverse complement strand
TCATGAACTCGCGGCCGGCATAGATTTCCCGTTCCGGTGCCGTCACAGCCAGTTTCATGCCATTTTTCAAGGTCGTAAAGCCCAGGGCCATAGGGACACCTTGATAGTAGTAATGGATCAGGCGGATATCCGTCGCCGACTGATTCAGCAGGTCCCCATAGCTGACAATATCGAAACGCGGCTTAAAATCATAAGCCACATCTTTGCCGTCGGGATGGAAATAGAAAGTCTGCCAGTCCTTGAAGAGGAAGCCGTAGCCGCTGTCATAGACCTTCATATTGCCGACGATATCACAGAGCATGTTGAAGTCGATATCGACGCCGACGACGGCGACGAACTGGCCTTGGACGAAAACGGGCATGACATAGCTGATCATGCGCATGTCATTATTACCATTGACGTAAGGTGTCGTCCACAAGGCCTTTTTTTCATACAAAGGTTGGTAATACCAAGTCGTCCGGCTCCTGTCGGCGTCGCCATAGGCTTTGACCGGCGTAATGGGCTGAGGCGTGAAATCATGGCGCGCGTCTTTGCGGGCATACCAGAAGCCGTCCGGCCTGCCGGCCAGGTCTTCATTATAATGGAGATAATAGCCCTGGACGCCGTCGATACCGGTGGCGGCATTATAAAAAGACCGGCGTATCAGGGCTTCCAGCCGGTCGCGGTTCGCCTCATTGCGCAGGTCCTGCGGATTCTTGACTTCGTGTTCGATAGTGTGACCGATGTAGTGGACAATGTCTTCAGACTGCATAAAAATCGGATTCAGCACTGTACTGGCATGGACGGCCCGGCCATTGAGGGTCTTGGCGGCGATTTTCGTCTCGCTGCGGTCGACGAGAAAGACGCAGAGACTGCCAAAGACCAGGGTCAGCGTCAGGGAGATGCCGCAGATGACGGTCAAAAAACGGGCCCGTATAGTCTGCATCATGACAGGGGTCCCCCTTTATGCTGCTGGCAAGATGGGCAGCAGAGTGCCGGCCGCACGCAGGCCAGGGCTAAATGGCGATGTTTCCTGGGAATGGCGATGTACGTGACCTCTTTCCACGCATAGCCGGCGTCCTCCCCTTTCTGGCGGAAGCGGAAGCAGTCCGACTGATCCCCTTCGGCCAGTTTCGCTTTGAGTGCCGTATAATCCGTGAAGGCCAGGAAGCGCTGGCAGTCATCGGGATGGATGTAGCGCTGGGCATAATGCTGGAGGAACTGGCGCAGGAAGAGGCATTTTTCCATCAGTTCCCCGGCAATCGCATAGCGCGAGAACAAGGGGATACCTGCCGATTCATCTAAATCAATAAGATAGATGACGTCATACAGGCGGTAGAGCTCGTGGATATGGACATTCAAGGCCTCCTGTTCCTGGATGTGTTCGTCCAGGGTCAGGTTGTGCAGAGACACGGTCATCATCCAGCGCGACGGCATGGATGTTACCAAATCGGCTGTGAGCTGAACATAGTAGCCTTTTTCCGACTGGAAGAGCGTTTCCAGATGGCCGCTCTGCTTGAGGCCTTCCATGAGGTCCCGGAAATGGGCATAGAGCCGCGAACCGGGCCGGTTGATGCGCAGTTCCGCACTGAGAGCCGTAATGCGGCCGAAACTGGTCAGCTGCTTGCGATAAGGCTGATTGAGATAGACGTGATGGAATTCCCGGCCGTCGTATTCGACCAGGGCCAGGGGCTGATCGGTCCGGTGGATAGCTGCGCTGGCTTTGTCGTAATAAGCATGGCTGGCTGCGTCTTCAAAGGGCCGGTACTGGCCTTCCAGATAGGCAAATAAATCGTCCCAGGGCATGGGCTTGCTGAAGAAATAGCCTTGGAGCTTCTCACAGCCCACAGAGGCCAGGAAATCGACGTGTTCCTGCGTCTCTACGCCTTCGGCCAGACTCTGGCCGCCGATTTCTTTGACCATGTCGATGGTATTGCCGATGATGGAACGGGCCTTGTCCGTCGACGACGAGAGAAAATGCGTATCCAGCTTGATGATATCGAAATCGTAATCCTTGAGGACGTTGAGGGACGAATAGCCGCTGCCGAAATCGTCCATGAGAATCCGATAGCCGGCCTGGCGGAAGCGTTCCAGTGCCGCCTGGATGACTTCCTTATCGTGGACCAGCATGGTTTCCGTGATTTCCAGATAAATAAGGGAGCGTGGCAGATTGTATTCCCGGACCGTATCTTCGACGACCTGGAAAATGTCGCAGAGGAAAAAGTCCAGACGCGACAAGTTGAAGGATACGGGCACGACGGGAAGCTGCCGGTCCAGACGGCGGCGCAGGGCCCGGCAGGTCTGGCGCAGGATGTAGCAGTCGAGTTTATAGATGTCGTGATTCTTTTCCAGGATGGGAATGAAGCGGGCCGGCGACAAGAAGCCGACAACAGGGTCATCCCATCGGGCCAGGGCCTCCATGCCGCAGACGGCGCCGGTCAGGGTACGGATGACAGGCTGATAATAGACCTGGACCCAGCCGTGCTCAATAGCGGCATCGCAGTGTTCGGCGATGTAGTTATTGACCGTAATCAACTGCTGCAGGTCCTGGGTATATTCCAGGATGGAGACGCCCACTTCATCGCGGATATGCTGACAGGCAATCTTAGCATAGTCCACAGCCAGGGCCGGGTCGACGGCCCGGTCTTTTGGGAAATGATAGATGCCGGCTTTGATTTCCAGGTGATATTCATGGTAAGCCTGGCAGATAGAGGTATGGAGGGCTGCCAGCTTTTCCTTTACAGACCTTTCACCGGCGAGCAGCATGAAATGGTCATTGCGGCGGCGCGACAAAAAGCCCTGCGGGAAGGCTTCCTGGATCATGGTGGCCAGGCCTTTCAGGCAGTCATCGCCGGCAGCGACGCCATAGCGGATATTGACGAGCTTGAAATTGATGACATTGAAATAGACCAGACAATAGCCATACAGCGGCTGACCCAGGGCCATGAGATCGCGGATGTACTGGAGAAAGCGTCGGTTCCCGGGCAGGCCGGTCATATTGTCGATATCGCTGCTCAAGTATTTGCGGTCGTAATCGACGATAAAGACATAATAGACGTCGCCTATGCCCGGCAGTGTGACCTGACGGCCGAAAGTTTCTACATATTTCAAGGTCCCGTCGCAGGCGCTGATCCGGTAACGGACATAACCAGCCCGGTGGACATCGCTTTCCATCTGGCATCGTATATCCGCTTCCACCCGTTCCCGATCCTGACGGGCAATCATGCCGCGGAAACTGTGATGGACACAGTCGGCCAGCTCTTCATAAGAAGCACAGCCAAAAAGACCGATGACATAGTCACTGGCATAGAGCAGTGTTTCTTTCTCATCGGCCTTATAAATAAAGATTCCTCCTGCCAGGCACTGCGGGAGAAAATCCATATAGGCTGCCCTTCCGGACCGGTTTGTCATCTCTTCCATCTTGCACACTCCTATTTATACATAGTATATGAATAGTACATAAAAGTCATGATTATGTATTCATTATAGTACAATATAGGCTATCCTACAAGGTATTCTCTGAACAGCGGTTCAGGGCTCATAGGACAAAATGGAAAAGACTTCCCGGTTCGGATGGTGTGATTCTTCAAAATAGAGGGTCCGCTTCAATTCCCGTTCCCATTCGGCTTTGCGCTTCTTGTCCTTGAGCAGGTCCAGGACGTCGGGATGGGCCTCGATGAGGATGTCCCCTTTGATGTGGCGGACCTGGACCATATGGCGCAGGCGGCGGATGATCTGGATGGCTACGGTTTCCGGCGAATAGAGATAACCTGAACCGCCGCAGACATCGCAGGGACTGAACTGGACCTGGTACAGACTCTGGCGGGCCTTCTTGCGGGTGATTTCCACCAGGTTCAGGGCCGTCATGCCCAGGACGCGGGTCTTGGTGCAGTCCTGGGCCGTCTCGCGGGTCAGGATCTGGAGAATCTCGTCGCGTTTCGTCGGCTGGGCCATGTCGATGAAATCGATGATGATGATGCCGCCGATGTCGCGCAGGCGCAGCTGGCGGGCGATTTCCACGGCCGCTTCCTTGTTGACGTGGAAAATCGTATCCTGCAGGGTCGAGCCGTTGCCGGTGTACTTGCTGCTGTTGACGTCAATGACCGTCAGGGCTTCCGTATGGTCGATGACCAGATTGCCGCCTGACGGCAGGGGCACGATGCGCGACATGAGGTGTGTCAGGCTCTCTTCGATGGCATACTGTTCAAAGATAGGCACGGTCCCTTCATAGAGATGGACGCGGCTGCGCCACGACGGGTCGGGAAAGACCTGGCAGATGCGCTCATAAGCTTCGCGGCTGTCGACGACGACTTGTTTGACGTCGGCTGTGAAATGGTCGCGGATCATGCGCATGACCAGGTCGGCTTCGCGGTATAAGAGGGTCGGCTTGCGGGACCGCTTATACCGCTGGAGGATGCTGTCCCACGTCCCCAGGAGATACTGCAGGTCTTTGAGGAGCTCTTCCCGGGAAACGCCCTTGGCCACGGTCCGGATGATGAGGCCCATGCCTGCCGGCTTGATTTCTGACACGATGCGGCGCAGGCGGTTGCGTTCTTCTTCATCGCGGATTTTCTTGGACACGCCGATATAATCGACAGTCGGCATGAGGACGGCGTAGCGGCCGGCCAGACTGATATTGGCCGTGACTTTCGGGCCTTTCATGCCCTGTTCGTCCTTGATGACCTGGACCAGGACGGACTGGCCCACAGAGAGGTGCATCTGTTGGATTTCTTCCTTCGATGCCGCCCGCGGGAACATGTCGCCCATATAGATGAAGGCGTTCCTGCGGCGGCCGATGTTGACGAAGGCAGCCTGCAGGGACGGCAGGATGTTCTGGATCGTCCCTTTATAGATATGATTGACAATGTGCATGTCGTCATTGCGTTCGACAGCGAAATCGCGAAGACGACCATCCTCCAGGATAGCCATGCGCGTTTCTTCTGGCATGACATTGCCTACGATTATTTTCATCTTCTCATTCCTCCTGTGCGGGCAAATTGGTAAATTACAGACAGGCTATTTCACTAACAAGACGGCGAAATAGCCCGTTTCTTTGGCGTCAGCCGCTTTTTCATAGATACGTTCCCCCGGCAGGCCGCAGCGTTCGATCATCGACGCCTTGTCGAGGAGCTGCAGGTCCCGCAGTTCCTCCTGGATCGGTGCCAGCCGGCCCGAAGGCTTCATGATGACTTTGCTGCCTTCCAGGGCCAGCAGTTCTTTGCGATGGGCATTGTTTCCGGGGATGACCATGAGGGCTTCATCCTTTTCGCACAGCGGCTGCTGGAGCTTGGCGGCGACGGCGCAGAAACTGGGCACACCGGACACGATTTCCGTATCATAGCCGGCCTGACGGACGAGGCGGTGGACGTAAATGCTGGTGGCATAGACCGTCGGGCAGCCCAAGGTGATGAGGCAGACGTCGCGGCCCTGGTCGAGTTCGTCCTGCAGGCGCTGCGCCGCCTTCTCATGAGCGCCCTGGAGGACCTGGTCGTCGCGGGTCATGGGGAAATCCATGGCGACGATAGTTTTATCTGCTAAGGAAATGCCGCAGCCGTCCAGGGCTTTCAAGAGGATGCCCTGGGCTGTGACGACGCCGGTCCGGCTCTGGGGCACAGCCAGAACGGGACAGGTCCTGATGATTTTCAGCGCCTTCAGGGTCAGCAGTTCCGGATCGCCCGGGCCGACGCCGACGCAATAGAGTGTACCTTTCATATTATCCCTCGAATAACGAATATTTCTTACCATCTTCTTTGCGGACAAAGATACCCGTCCGCCGGGCCAGCATCATGTCCGTATGAATGGGCAGGCCGAATTCGCTGCCCAGGATTTCCCAGACCTGGGACGGCTTGATGGCCCCTTCGCCAGTCTGATAGATGCCGACAGTCAGATAAACATTGCCGTCTTTCACATGGCCGTGGACGGCTTCGACGACGTGCTGCTTGACGTCGATGGTGCGCACGCGGTGCTTTCCCTTATGGGATACTTTTTCGTAGAGGACGCTCGGCGCCTCATTGAACTTCGCCAAAATCTGGTTGAGTCCGTCCTGACTGAGGTCTTCCGTCAGCGGGCCGCGCAGGGTATAGACGGCATAGTTGGCAATGGCCATCAGCTTCGGCGCCTTGGCATCGACGTATTTGCCATCGAGGACGGCAAAGCCATTGGGCGACATGGCGTTCATGCGCGCCATGACGTCGGCGACGGGCAGCTTTTCGGCCAGTTCCATATCGAGGTACTCCACATCGGCCGAGACACCGACACCCAGGGCCGAGGCAAAGCTGAGTTTCATGTGCGGGTTGAAACCTTCGGAATAACAGATAGGCAGCTTGGCCCGGATGATAACGTAGCGCACAGCCCGGGCAAAATCCAGGTGCGACAGGAATTGCAGGGCCCCGTCTTTCTTAACAGCTAAACGTAGTCTTTCCATGGTCGTCCCCTTCCTTTCTGTCGATGATGGATACGCCCAGGTGCGGGCAGACACCACAGCCTGTACAGGGCAGGCGGCGGCAGTCGTGAGTCAGTTCGGCGTTAGCGGCCTTCTGCCATTCGCGCTTCAAATAGGCCTTGGCGGCACCGTTGCTGAGGTGGTCCCAGGGCAGGGCTTCGTCGAGGCTGCGCGTCCGGGCGGCATAGTAATCGGGGTCGATGCCGGCCAGGTCGAAGGCTTTCATCCACATATCGTAATCGAACATTTCCGTCCAGCCGTCAAACTTGCAGCCCAGCTTCCAGGCTTCGTAGAGGACTTTGCCCATGCGGCGGTCACCGCGGGCGAAGGTCGCTTCCAGGCGGCCCGTTTTGGCGTCGTGGTAGTGGTAGGAAATGTGCTTGTCGTTGATGAGGCCCTTGATGTACTGCTGTTTCCGTTCGATTTCTTCGATAGGCAGCTGGCCGAACCACTGGAAGGCCGTGTGCGACTTGGGTACGAAGCTCGATACGGAGACCGTGACCTTGCCGTTATTCTTGTGAGTCACTTTGCGATAGAGGTTAAGGACCTTATAGGCCAGGTCGGCAATTCCGGCCAGGTCTTCATCTGTTTCCGTCGGCAAGCCCATCATGAAGTAGAGCTTGACCGTGGACCAGCCGTTTTCAAAGGCATTTTCACAGGCTGCCAGCAAATCTTCTTCGGTGACGCCCTTGTTGATGACGTCGCGCAGGCGCTGGGTCCCGGCTTCAGGCGCAAAGGTCAGGCCGCTCTTGCGGACCTGCTGGACCTTTTTGGCGATGTCGACGGAAAAGCTGTCGACCCGCAGCGACGGCAGGCTGACGCTGACTTTCTGGCCCTTGAATTCGTCCAGGAGCTGGTCGACCAATTCGGGCAGGCAGGAATAATCGGCTGAGCTCAGGCTCATGAGGGAAATTTCATTGTAGCCCGAATTGGCGATGATCTGTTTGGCCAGGTCGGCCAGGTGTTCCGGCGACTTTTCCCGGACCGGCCGGTAAAGCATGCCGGCCTGGCAGAACCGGCAGCCCCGGCTGCAGCCGCGGAAGAGTTCCAGTACGGCCCGGTTGTGGACGATGTCGATGTTGGGCACGATGGGTTTCGTCGGGAAGAAGACGTGTTCCACATCGGAAACGACGCACTTCTCGATTTCTGCCGGTGCGCCCGGTTCGATAGCCGTCAGGCCCTGGAAATCGCCTTTTTCATCGTACTGGGCTTCATAGAAGGACGGCACGTAGTTGCCCGGCTGCTGCGAGAGCTGTTTCAAGAGGCCCTTCTTGCCGCCCGGTTTCCCCTGCTCTTTCCAGGCGATGATCGTATCGGCCAGGACCTGTGTCGACTCTTCCGATTCGCCCAGGAAAAAGACGTCGATGTAATCGGCCAGGGGTTCGGCGTTGTAGGCACAGGGGCCGCCGGCTGCCACCAATGGCATGTCGTCACCGCGGTCCTTGGCAAAGAGTGGGATGCCCGCCAAATCGAGCATGTTGAGGATATTGGTGAAGCTCATTTCGTACTGCAGGGTAAAGCCGACCATATCGAAATCGCGGACAGGCGTCTTCGTTTCCAGGGAAAAGAGCGGATAGCCCTGACTGCGCATGACATCTTCCATATCCGGCCAGGGCGCGTAGACCCGTTCGGCTGCGACGTCAGGCCGTTCATTGAGCAGCGCATAGAGGATGCGCAGGCCCAGATGGCTCATGGCGACTTCGTAGACGTCAGGGAAACAATAGGCAACGGTCAGCTTGACGGCGTCATGGTCTTTTACGACGCTGTTCCATTCACCGCCGACGTAGCGGGCCGGCTTGCTGACTTTGCTCAGTAAAATCGGATCGATCTCCACGGGATGTGACAAATTAGTTTCCTCCTTCACGGCGGGTTAAAAAATCATCGTCTGCTGACGCATGTAAATACTCAGTAAGAGGCCCAGGCCCATCATATTGGTCGTCAAGGCGCTGACACCGTAGCTCATGAACGGCAGGGGGATACCCGTGACCGGCATGATGCCGCAGGTCATGCCGACGTTGACCAGGATCTGGAAAGCCCACATGGAAACGACGCCTGTCGCCAGCATCATGCCGAAGCTGTCCTTGCAGTCCTTGGCAATCATGAGGCCGCGATAGACGAGGATGAAATACAGGAACAAGAGGAAGACACAGCCGAGAAAGCCCAGTTCTTCGCCGATGACGGAAAAGATGAAGTCCGTATGGTTTTCCGGCAGGAAGTTCAACTGGCTCTGAGTCCCCTGGAAGAGGCCTTTGCCAAAAAGCATGCCCGAGCCGATGGCGATCTTCGACTGGATGATATGATAGCCCGCTCCAAAGGGGTCGGCGTTCGGGTTGAGAAAGACCGTGATACGGGACTTCTGATAATCCTTGAGGAAATGCCAGCCTACGGGAGCCAGGACGATGCCGGCCAGGAAGACGTTGCGCAAGAGGGACATCTTGATGCGGCCGACGAAGAGCATGCCGAAAGTGATGGCCAGGAAGACGAGACTCGTCCCCAAGTCAGGCTGTTTCAAGACCAGGAGGAAAGGAATCCCGACATAGAGGCCGATGGGCAGGACCTGACGCCATGTATTGAGCTGGCCGACGCGGTCGCTGAGGACCGATGCCGTACAGATGATCATGATGAGCTTGGAAAATTCCGACGGCTGCAGCGTGACCGGGCCGAGCTGGATCCAGCGCTGGGCGCCCAGGGCCGACGTACCGACGAACATGACGGCGACCAGCATGAGCAGGTTGATGATGTACAGGGGTTTGGCGTATTTCTTCAACTTCGCGTAATCGAAACGGCTGAAAAAGAGGATAATCATCAAGTCGACGACAAAAGCCGCCCCCTGCTTTGCGACGAAGTCGTAATTGATGGCCCCTTTATTGATATGCGTCGCACTGCCGATGATGCACAGGCTGATGCAGACGATGAGGAAGCTCACGATGAGCATGACTTTATCTAAATTTTTCCATTCTCGTTTAATAAACATTTCTCTCTCCTATCGACGATAGTGGCGCCAATTCCGGCATTCCTGACGGCGGCGTTGCAGCGACAGGCCCGATAAGGCGGCGGGCTGGGCCTGGTGTTTTGGCAAGAAGGCCGTCAGAGCCGTTTCCTCGATGGCCTTCCCCGTTTCCAGCCAGGCTGCCGTCGCCGACAGGGCCCGACAAAAAGGCAGGGAATCGGCGGCGCTTATGATCCGCCCTTCCCCGGCAGCCCGGTCGATGCCATCATCATGCGGCAAGAGACCGGCGACGTGGCCGGTCTGTAGGCATGCTTTGGCTGCGTCTGGCGTGATGACGCCGTCAGCGTAAAAATTGTTAAGGATGACGTCGTAGTGAAAGTGCTTCTGCCGGGCCGCAGACTGCATGACCTTAGCCGCATCGCGCAGCGACGACGGCGACGGTTCGACGACGAACAGGACCTCATCGGCCAGGGCCGTCGCCGCCTGATAGGCGCCGTCGCGGCCGGGTGGGCAGTCGATGAGGGTATAGTCATAAGCTCCGGACAGGGACTCTAGGACATACTGATATGACGGGATGTCGATCCGCTCCCACGTCCGCTTCTGGCTGGCCGGCAGGAAATCCAATCCCGGCACGACCGTCAGCAGGGCCTGGCCAGGCAGGCATTTCCCCCGCGCAGCCTGGGCGGCATCGTAATGGATGGCCCCGTCCAGGCCGAAGAGCAGGTCCAGGTTGCGCAGGCCCATGTCAGCGTCGGCTGCCAGGACGCGGTGCCCCCGGCGCTGCAAGAGGACGGCCAGAGTCGCTGTAATCAAGGTCTTGCCGACGCCTCCTTTCCCGGAAGCGATGGCGATGAGTCGGGACATGAAATCACTTTCCTTTCTGATGAGATGAAACCGTCATCAAGGCTACTGGTCTTGTTCGCTGCTATCGTGCTGACTGTCGCTCCTGCTGTCGTGCTGATTCTTATCGGTTTTATTATCTTTTCCCTTGCCGTCCTTGTCCTTCGGTGCGCCTTCGGCGTATTCACCGACGTGGAAGTAGGCTTCCAGCATGGAGCGGACAATCGGGCCGGATGACAGGGACCCGAACCCGCCCTGTTCGGTCAGGACGGCGATGACGATGCGCGGATGTTCATACGGCGCATAGGCGACGAACCAGCCATGGTCCGTGCCGCCGAAGTTTTCTGCCGTCCCGGTCTTACCAGCGACCTGGATGGGGAAACCGGCGAACAGGGAACCGGCTGTACCGGATTCTTCAGCAACGTTACGCATCCCTTCGCGGACCAGGTCCAGCGTCGATTTGGATACGGACAGGGTGCCGACCTGTTCCGGTGCAAAAATCTTATACGGTGTGCCGTCGAGGTTGTCGATACGGCTGACGATGAACGGCCGGTACTGGATGCCGCCGTTGGCGACTTCGCTGACGATCATGGCTGCCTGGAGTGGCGTAACCAGCTGGAACCCCTGGCCGATAGCCGAGTTGAACGTATCGCCGAGGTACCATTCATCGTGGAAATTCTTTTTCTTATATTCCGCACTGGCGACCAGGCCCGGTGCTTCGCCGCGCAGGGCGATGCCCGTCTTCTTGCCCATGCCGAACATGCGGGCGTATTTTGCCAGATCATCGATGCCGACGCGGCGGCCCATTTCGTAGAAGTATACGTTATCGGACTTAGCCAGGGCTTCGACGAAGTTGATCCAGCCCAAGGCTTCGCCGCCGGCGTTGCGCATGTCGACCAGCCAGTGGCGGCCACTGTCGAAGATCATTTCATCAGGCGTGACTTTCTTCAGTTCCAAGGCTGCCGACCCAGTGATCAGCTTGAACGTAGAGCCTGGCGGATATTCGCCGGCAATGACGCGGTTTTCCATGGGGTGATTGGGATTGTCGTTGATGAGGGACCATTCCTTTTCCGTAATGCCCCGGGTGAACCAGTTCGGGTCGTAAGCCGGGCGGCTGGCCATGGCCAGGACGGCGCCCGTATTGGGGTCGATGGCGACGGCCGCGATGCCGTGGGTACCGATGCCGTTGGCAATCTGGCGGTCCATGGCCCGTTCCGTAGCCTGCTGCAGGTAGAGGTCGATGGTCAAGTGCATATTATGACCGGCTACGGGGTCCTTGCGTTCCATTTCCTTGACCGGACTGCCGGCAGCGTCGACTTCGACCTGACGGCCGCCGTCCTTGCCGCGCAGGAGGTCATCGTAATAGGCTTCCAGGCCGGCCCGGCCGATCTGGGTGATATTAGATACGCCTTCGACGCCTTCCAGGCGCTTGGCATCTTCTTCATCGATCTGGCCGACATAGCCAAAGACCTGAGCGGCCATCATCTTGTACGGATAATAGCGGATTGGCTGGACGTCGACAGAAACGCCAGGCAGGTCGTTGCGCTGTTCTTCGATTTTAGTGACGACATCCTGAGTCAAATCGTTGGCCAGGACCGTCGGCACGTAAGAACTCTTGACCTTCTGGACCTTTTCCCGCAGCTTGTCTTCCGGCATATTGAGGATGCCGGCCAGTTTCTGCAGTTCTTCGTCGCTCATGCCGTCCTTCGGCGGCACGTAGGTCACCATGAAGCTCGGCCGCGAGCCGACGAGAATCTGGCCGTTGCGGTCGTACATGATGCCGCGCATGGCTGCAATGGGGATGGCCCGCAGGCGGTTCCCTTCGGCCAGAGTATAGTAATATTCGCCGGCAAAGAGCTGTAAATAGACCAACCGGCTGACGAGGATGACGAAAATCACGATGACGATCCAATAGAGGTAGCGGAAACGGCCATCTTGATTCTTCTTTTTCAATAACGCTTCAAGCATGTAACTAAATCTCCTTTATTTACCAGCGATAGCCCGGGAACCCGTAAAAGGCATCGTCGCGGCGCAGATGCCAGACGATGTGATCCACCGGCAGGGCCAGGATTCCGTGATAAACAAGCATAGGGATGCTGAATTCCAACAAGTAGGCGGCGATGTTGATGTACTGGCCGGCCAGGAAGAGGAACCCGCAGGTCAGGACCAGGCCGACTTCCGTCGCTCCGAGGACGATGAGCAATGTCAATACCCACTGGTCCTTGTCGATGTCGCGGCCGAGGTAGCTGCAGATGAGGGCTACGATGAGGTAGACCAGAAGGTGCAGGCCAAAGAAATTGCCGATAATGACATCCTGACAAAATCCGCCCAACAGGGCCGTGATGATGCCGATGCGCTGGCCGTGATGGAGGGCCATGAGGACGACGAAGACGAAGATGAGGTTAGACTGGCTCACGCTGTTAAACATAAAAGGCAGGATGGCAGCCTGCAGAATAAAGACGATGAAGGCTGTCATGACACAGTTCAGTTTCTTCATAATGCCGCGGCTCCTTTAATTCCTTCTACTTTGTCGCGATTCGTCTGGGGTACGAGTTTCGGCGTGACTTCCGGTTTTTCATAAGACCCGGTATCGGCCGATTTCAGGATGACGAAGACTTCTTCCAGTTTGGAGAAATCGACGCTGGGACGAATGACGGCATATTTTACGAAATCATTTTCATTCTGATGGATCGATACGATGGTACCGATGGGCAGGCCCTTCGGATAGATGGAGCCGAAGCCCGATGTGACCAGCGTATCCCCTTCCAGGATATCCGCATCCTTGGCGATGTTGACGAACTGCGGTTCTGTCGGTACGTTGCCGTTGCCGCGGACGACAGAGGAAACGCGCGATTCCGGACGCTGGACGATGGCGCCGATACTGGTCCGCGGGTCCGTCAGGAGCTGGACGCGGGACGAATGCGGATAGACGTCGCTGATGAAGCCGACGACACCGCTCGGCGTGACGACAGGCATGTCTTTTTCGACGCCTTCGCCACTGCCGACATCGATGATCATGGTGTTGGTCCATGTGCCGTAGTCACGGGAAATGACCGAACCGGCCAGGAGCTGGTACTGATTATGGGTCGATTTGAAATTGAGGAGCGCCCGCAGGCGGTCGTTTTCGGCTACGACTTCATCGTAGTCGACGGTCCGGCTCTTGAGGTCGGCATTTTCTTTTTCCAGCGATTCCCATTCAATGCGGTTCTTCAGGCTGACGTCGACGATGTGGATGCTTGAAGTCAGCGAATCCATGACGCGGCTGGCACCGTATTCAAAAGGCGACATGATCGTCATCAGCGGCTTGGTAATGAACGGCAGGGAATCGCGCTGGCGCCAGGCCCAGCCGACAAGCGCAATGACGATGAATAAGATGAGTACGAAGACGACGCTTCTTTTACCGAACGAAAACAATTTTAAAATCTCCTCCTATATATACGCTGTGCCCCTTCGATGAGGGCCGATAACTTATCACGATCGGCGACGGCAATGCCCGTGCCCTTGGCGACGGCCAATTCCGGCTCAGAAGCCAGTACGACCGGCACGCCCAGTTCCTGCGTGAAGAGCTGGTCCATGCCCTTGAGCTTGGCCCCGCCACCGGTGAGGACGATGCCGTGTTCCATGATGTCTGCAGCCAGTTCCGGCGGCGTTTCCCGCAGGACGTCCTTGACCAGGTCGAGGATCTTGATGAGGGGCTTGCCGATGACGTGATAGAGTTCACTCGATTTGATGGCCATTTCCCGCTGGAGGCCGTCATCGAGACCGCGGCCCATGAAGTAATAGCCCCTATCTTCCAGCGGCAGGACAGCCGAGCCGTTGGTCACTTTCATCTCTTCAATGGTCGCATCGTCAGTAACGATATCGTACTGATAGCGCAGATAATCTTTGATAGCTGCATTGAAATCGAGACTGCCCAGATGGAGCGACTTGGATACGACGATGCCGCCCAGGGACAACATGGCTACATTGGTCGTACCGCCGCCGATGTCGATGACCATGTTGCCGACCGGGTCATAGACGGGCAGGTTCACGCCGAGCGCCGCGGCAGCTGCCGTTTCGATGAGGAAGGCTTCCTTGGCGCCGGCCTGATAGACGGCTTCCATGACGGCCCGTTTTTCGACATTCGATGCCGCCGAAGGCACACCGATCATGATGCGCAGGCGCTGGACGCTGCGGACACACTTGCTGAGGATGTAGCCCAGCATGGTCCGTGTCACACTGTAATCAGCGATGACGCCGTGGACCAGCGGGCGATGGAGCTTCACCGTTTCCGGTGACCGGGACAATAAGTCCTCTGCTGCCCGGCCGACAGCAATCATCTTGCTGTTCCGTTCATCTGTCGCCATGACCGACGGTTCAGACAGGACGATGCCCCGGCCCTCCACATAGACCTGGGTCGTAGACGTCCCTAAATCAATCCCTATATTTTTAGTTAATGGAGAAAAAATCGAAGCCATAACAAATCCTTTCTATTTCTTTCGCATATTCTGTTATACAAAACAGTCATCATTCCATATTCTATCACATTGCGCCCCTTTTCGCATTAACTAATTTCAGGGAATGGAAAAAAGGATCTGTCGCACGTGCGACAGACCCTTTTAAGTGGTTAGTGGTTAGCGGCTAGTGGCTAGTAGCTAGCGGATGGTCTTTAATGTAAAGGCCCTCGCTTCAAACATCAAACTTCAAACAGGGATACACCCACATGTGCATGACAGCCGAAACAGCCACGCACCCCTGCCTTTTACGCGACTTTCAAGCCGGCGCGGTGCAAGGCCATGACGATAGGCGTGATGATCAGGCCCGATACGACGGCTTCCGGGATGCCATTGACGGCCGTGATGCCCAGCATGATGTTGATGACGTTCATGAAGGGGATGCCCTGTGCTTCGGCATAAGGGACGCCGACGATAGCCGTAAAGGAGCCCAGGAAGAGAATCGTGTGGCAGACCGTCGTCAAGACCGCCGTAACGGCAATGCGCCATACTTCGCGGATTTTCAGATGGCGGTATAATTCAAAGGCGATGACGCCGATCAAGATACGCGGTACGATACAGATGAAGGCATCGGCAACGACGTTATACTGTACAGCAAACAACAGCAACGCGCTCGGTGCCTGCAGGGACCGGATAAAGGAAAAGATACCGAACATGAAGCCGACGATCATGCCGACCTTGCGGCCTGCCGTCAGGCTGCCGATAATAGTCGGGATGTGAAGGATCGTTGCGTTCATGATGACCAGCGGGATGAAACCATAGCCCGTAAGGCCTAAAAAAATCGTAATCGCCGACAAGAAACCGGCAACCGTTAACTGACGAATCGACAAAAAAGTGCGTCGTGCCGGCATGACACCAGCAACATTCTGTTTTTCCATGTTTTTCCTCCGTTCTCGCTCTTTCGCAAGATACAAGTCGCAAATAAGCAAACAGACACAAAAACACGGCCGGTCCGCGCCAGTATCCGCCCGTTTCCGGTACCAATCCGGCGCTTTAAAAGAACCTGCCTTATGTGTCACGCGTAGTATATCATACTTGAGGGGGTCTTGCCAATAGCAATTGGGAATATTGTGAATCTTTACACAAGCATAATAGAGGCCTTCGGCCGCAGTTGGCAAAGAAACACTATCCAGAGAGCTCACCCTCGGAAGTTTGACACTTGCTCCTTACTTCATTGAATAAGAAATCCTATAACCAAGCCATTGATAGCTATTTTTTTCGTCAAATTTTAGAGGTTTTTATTGAGTAATGTTTGAGTAATGTGAT
>CABQJB010000022.1 GCA_902464195.1 uncultured Megasphaera sp. | reverse complement strand
CACCTCCCGATAGTCGGTACTTGGCGGACCAGAAAGGCTTTGGGCGTCCCCTACGGATGCCCCGAACGGGGCGTTTTTTACGAGCCGAGGGTCACTCGAGGCGATGTCGTTATTCTGAATCTGTTGCCGCAAGCGGCATTTGAATCCGAGGCGGCCTGCGAACTGCGGTCTGCGACCGGCGGAGCCGTCGGCCCCAAAATTCGATGAACGACTTTACGCTCAGCCGTCAGGACTCTATCAAAGTTAAAAGGACTAGCACATGAAGGTTTCGGCCATATCATGTGCTAGTCCTTTTTTGAGGAGATAATCGGATTTTACCGCGTCTTATATCCCTGGTATTTGTCTTTTAATTTCGTGTTGTCTTTCAATACTTGGGCGATGGTTTTTCCTTGTTCGAGTTCTGTTTCGGCTTTGGTGGCTTTATCGGACAGGTAGGATGCGTCTTTTTTGCCTAAGAGGAGGGTCTTGTCGTCGTTCCAGAATTCGCCTTTGTTTTCATTACGGCCCTGGATCAGGAAGAGGCTGTCGCCATTTTTGTTGGCTGCGGCGAGGTCGATGCCGTGTTTTTTCTGGTAAGCTGCAATGCCGGCGCAGAGGGCAGCGTCATCGGTGCGCGTCCGGTTGATGACCAAGACGGCTTTCGTGTCTTTGAATTCGGTGCAGAAGTTGAAATCCCCCTGGGAATCCATAGCCGTGAAGCTGGGGCCGTGGCCTTTGTATTTCGGTACCAGGATTTTTGCCAGTGTTTCGGCTTTGCCGACGCCCTGGGTCTGGGGATGGAAGTCGTAATCGTACTGATTGAGGTAACGGCCGTTGGCATCTACTTTGTTGGTCATGGCCAGGACATCTTTGACGCCGGGGACTTTGAAGTAGGAAACGGCTGCGCGGATGGCGTCAATCGGCGAGGCCGAGCAGATGTAGCAGTCGATGCCGTTGCGGGTCAGGGCGCTGTAGAGTTCGCGCATTTCCGGCGTTACCGTGATGCCGACTTTATAACCGACGCTGACGTTGCCGGCTTCGGAAGGATAATTGGCCGGGCTGGTGTATTTCCCTTTAGTCCAGGTCTGGCCTTTCAGGGGATTGCCATAGTAGGCGTCGCACTGGTAAGCCATGTCGTAGACCTGCTGCGGCGTCATGCCCGTATACCAGTACGTACTCCACGGATAGGAAACGGAAACGTCCATGGTATCGCCAATGGCATCATAGAGCCAACGCATTTTGGCCTTAAATTCCAGGTAATCCGGGTCGTTCTGGGTTTTTGCGGACAAGGTGCTGCCCGTCGGCTTGATGAGGCCTTTTTTGTAGAGCGAGGCATAGGCTTTGGCGGCATCGTCGATGACACTGCGAATCGTGACCTGGCGGCCTTCTCCGTCGTCAGCGCCATAGGTGGCGTCCAATTTATCAGCCGGAATCCCCGTCATAAGGACGGCCTTCATCTGTGTTGGCGGTACGGCGAATTGCAGATGATCGAGCTGCCAGACTTCCAACTGTTCGCCTACGTCGAGGATAGATGTCGTATTGTCGAAATCGAAGACGGCATAGGGATGATTGTTTTTATCGTAGTTTGGCGAATTTTTGCCGTAAGCCGCAATGAAATCATTGATTCCCTGGCGTACCGTAGCGTCCCAGCGGGGGCTTTGAACGGCTTGGGCTTGTACCGTTTCTGCAGCCGAAACGGTCGGTAAGGCAGAGGGAAGACAAGGCGTCCCCAACAGGGCTCCGACAACTAATAAAGCCGCAGTGGCTTTGCGCCACTTCCCAAAACGATGATTACTTTTCATGATTATAGGCCTCCTGTACCGAATTTGACATTTTTACATACTGCATTATAGGCCCGGTATTTTTGAAATTTGTGTAAATTGTGAAATGAATAGGTAAAATCGGGATGATAAGAATTGTTGTAATTACAACAGACAAAAAGGTGATTTTTTTGATATAATATAAAAATAAACTTTTTCTATATGTTGCTATGAATAGGAGGCGTTTTTTATGACTTTTAAGAAACGTGTGGTAGGTGTCATCGGCTTAGGCCATGTTGGGGCTCATGTAGCTTTCGATTTAGGGGTCCTCGGGATTGCCGACGAAGTCAAGTTATGTGACGTGAAGTCGGAAAAACTGGTCAGTGAACGGCAGGATATGATGGATGCCGTCATGTTCATGCCCCATCGCGTCAACTATACGATTGCCAGTTATGAAGAATTAGCGGATTGCGATGTCATCGTCAATGCCATCGGCGACATTACGCTCTGCGCATCGGGGAACCGCGACGATGAAATGCATTTCACTGTGCCTCAGGTCGCCGATTATATGCCCAAGGTCATGGCCGGCGGCTTCCAGGGGATTTTCATCAACATCACCAACCCCTGCGACGTCATTACAGACCTCATCGCCAAGAAGAGCGGCCTTCCGAAAGGCCATGTTTTTGGTACCGGCACCGGGTTGGACAGCTCGCGCCTGGTCAGTGCCATTTCCCAGCAGACCGGTCTGGACCACCATTCCTTCTCGGCCTACATGATGGGGGAACACGGCAATTCTCAGATTGTTCCCTGGTCGCTCATCAAATTCGGCGGTAAATCCCTGGCAGAACTGGAACAGAATCCGGCTTATGTCTTCGATAAAGCCCGCGTCCAGGACGAAACCATCAAAGCTGGTTGGGTCACCTATTCGGGCAAACATTGCACGGAATACGGTGTCAGCATGACTGCGGCTACCATGGTCCGGGCCGTCCTGCGGGATGAACGGAAAATCATGGCGGCCAGTGCGCCCTTGGATGGCGAATACGGCGAAACGGGCATCTTCTGCGGTGTACCTTCGGTCATCGGCGCCAATGGCATCGAAGAAGTCATGGAATACAACCTGCCGGAACAGGAAATGAAAGACTTCAAGGCATGCTGCGCTACGATTCGCGCCAACATCGCTAAAGCTGAAGGATTTTGGAAATAGCGTGAATTGAAATAGGGGACTGCTGCACGAAGGCTTCGGCCCTCATGCACGGTCCCTTTTTTTATTGGTTTTTACGCGAATTGGCTGTTATACAGTGCGGCATAGGCACCACCGGCAGCCAGGAGTTCCTGATGGCTCCCTTGTTCGATGATGTTACCTTTTTGCATGACCAGGATAGTGTCGGCATCGACGATGGTCGACAGGCGGTGGGCGATGATGAAGCTCGTCCGGCCTTGCATCAGGGTCTTCAGGGCTTGGCTGATTTCGCTTTCCGTGTGCGTGTCGATGGAAGATGTCGCTTCATCGAGGAGGAGGATAGATGGATTGCGCAGGAAGACACGGGCGATGGTCAGTAGTTGGCGCTGGCCGGCAGAGAGGTTCTCAGCGTTGTGCATCAGCAGGGTGTGATAGCCTTGGGGCAGGGAGCGAATGAAGAAATCAGCCCGGGCTGCCTGGGCGGCAGAACGGATTTCTTCTATTGTGGCATTGGGCTTCCCGTAGGCAATGTTTTGGGCGATTGTCCCCTCAAAGAGCCAGGTATCCTGGAGGACCATGCCCAGAATATGATGCAGGGTGCTGCGTGTCATGGCCGTGATAGGGACGTCGTCGATAGTGATTTGACCGCCCTGGGGATCGTAAAAGCGCATGAGCAGGTTGACCATCGTCGTTTTGCCAGCACCGGTGCTGCCGACGATGGCTATTTTCTGGCCTGGCTCAGCCGTGAAATTGACGTCTGTCATGAGCGGGGTTCCCGGACGATAGCCGAAGCGGACGTGAGTAAAGGCTACGCGTCCTTGGACGGAGGCTAAGCGAAGCGGAGATTTTGGGTCCGGCGCCATTTCCGGTTCATCCAGGAATTGGTATACCCGTTCCATCGAAGCCAGGGCGGACTGCAAGGACGTGATCATATAGGAGAATTCCGTAATGGGCTCGCCAGCTTCATTGACATATTGGAAGAAGGCCTGGAAGATACCGGGCGTCAGGGTTCCTGACAGCAGCATGCTGCCACCTATCGTTGCGATGCTTACCAAGCTGATACGGTTAATCAGGCGGATACCGGGGTTGACGGCATTGATCATGAAATCTGTCTTTGCCGAGGCCTGTGCCAGGGATTCGGCGGCATCATGAACTTTTTGGGCGCTTGGTTTTTCGTAATGGAAAGCCTTGATGACACTGCGTCCTGTATACGATTCCTCAATGATACCGTTCAAGGCACCGACGAGATGCTGGCGCTGGGCGGCATATTGTAATGTCCGTTGGGAGACGGAGCGGGTCACTAAGAGAGAAATAGTCGTAAAGGCCAGGAAAATAAAGGTCAGGATAGGGCTGAACCAGAACATGAAGAAAAGGGACCCGATAATAGTGCCAATGGCAATGAAGAGGCGAATGAGGCCAGTCTGCAAGGCTTCGGATACTTTGTTCAGGTCGTTCGTCGTGTAGCTCATGACTTCGCCGATGGCATGGGTGTCGTAGAAGGACAAGGGCAGACGCTGTAGCTTTTCTGCGATTTCCTGGCGGAACTGGTAGTTCAGTTTTTCTGCGAAACCGGCCATGAGGAAGGTTTGGCTGATATAGAAAAAGCTGGATGCGGCGTAGATAGCCAGGAGCTTCACGATTAGGCTGCCGCCGGTTTCCCAGGTGATAGTAAAAGAAGTGCCAGCGGCCTGCGCGGTTTTGATATGGTCCCAGAGGGTATCGACGACGCGGGCACTATAAAAAGGAGCCGTGACGTTTAGAATGCTGAAAGCTGCAATACAGATCAGGACGAGGGTCAGGCGGACTTTCTGCGTCTCCAGAGAGTGGATGAAGCGCCGGGCTGTATGGCGGTGGTCCCGTGTCCTTTCCCATTCTGTGCTGGCAGAGGGTGTGGATTCAGTCATGGGGAATGTCTCCTTTCTGCTGAGAACGCACGATATCCCGGTAAATAGGGCAGGTCTGCAAGAGTTTTTCATGACGCCCTTGACCGACGATTTTCCCATCAGCGAGGACGATAATCTGGTCGGCATGGGCAATGGAACTGATGCGCTGTGCGATGACGAGGACGGCGGCCTCTTTCAGTTCCGCCGACAGGGCCTGGCGCAGAGCGGCATCTGTCGTGAAATCCAGGGCAGAAAAACTGTCGTCGAAGAGGTAGAGATGAGCCTTTTTGACCAAGGCCCTGGCAATAGCCAGGCGTTGTTTCTGGCCGCCGGAAAAATTTGCGCCGCCCTGGGCGACAGAGGCATACAGACCTTGGGGAAGGTCTTTGACGAAGGAGGCCTGTGCTATTTGTAAGGCATGGCATAAGGCGGCATCGCTGGCCTGGGGATTCCCGTATCGCAGGTTATCGGCAAGGGTACCGGAAAAGAGCCAGGATTTTTGTGGGACATAAGCAATAGCCTGGCGCAGGGTATCCTGGGAGAGTCCGCGGATATCCTGGCCGAACAGGGTGACGGCGCCGCCGGTGACATCGTGAAAGCGCAGTGCCAGCTGGGCGAGTGTCGATTTGCCACTGCCCGTAGCGCCGATGACTGCTGTCGTCTGGCCTCTGCGGCAAGTGAATGAAAGGTGAGAGAGCGTATCGGCTCCGGCACCGGTGAAGCGGAAGGAGACATTGTTAAAGGATAGAACATCAGTTCCTCGCGTGGCGATTTCCTTTATCGGGCCGTCTGCGATTTCCGGATTGTATCGTAGGACGGCTGAAATGCGATGCAGGCAGGTCAGGGCGCGGGGGAGCATGAGCAATGTCATCTGAGCCATCATGACGTAGGCCAGAATCCAGATGGTATATTCCGAAATTGCTATGAGGTCACCGATTTTCATGTGTCCCAGGCCGATGCTGTTGCCGCCCAGGTATAAGATGGCGACCAGGCAGAGGTTGATTAGGGTCAGGGACAGGCAGTCGATGCCGGCAAAGAGATAGTTTGCCTGGATAGATGCGTTGGCATAATTTTCAAAGTTCTTCTTCATCCGCTGGGTCTCGCTGGCTTCTTTGTTGAAAGCGCGGATGACTCGTACGCCAGCCAGATTTTCCCGTAGGATCCGGTTCATCTTGTCGAGGTACTGCTGGAGACAGGCGAAAATCGGTGAGGACTTCTTCATGATAAAGGCGACCATAATCAGGACGAAGATTGTCACGCCGCAGACCAGGGCCCCCATAGTGCTGTTCGTACGGAAGGCAAAGAGGGTACCTAGGATGCAGACGACCGGGACAGGCAAAAGCATCTGCACGAAATCGGTCAGTCCCTGCTGAATGACGCCGACGTCATTTAAGGTGCGAGTCAGCATGGAAGCCGTGCCGAACGTTTCAAAGTCGCTGGATGAGAACTGGAGAGATCGGTCGTAAATGGTGTTGCGCATATCCCGGCCGACGTTGGCCGAAAGACGGGCGGACAACCAGCTGCCTAGCAGGGTCAAGGTGCCGGATGCGACGGCGATAGCCAGCATCATCACACCTAGGTGCAGGATGCTGGCTAGTCCTTTGCCACTGACTGCGAGGTTGATCATGTCTGCTGTAATAGCCGGGATGAGCAGGGAGCCGCCAACGTCGGTCAGTACGATGAGGGCTATGAAAAAGCATGAGAGCCGATACGGTTTGAGGAAGGAGAATAACATCATCATAGGAACACTTATTCTCCAATGATTTTTTGGATGGCCCCTTCAAAACTGTTCAGAAGGCTGCCATAGAGTTTGACCAGCAGGTCCCTTTCGGTTTCGGTCAGGCCCAGCAGGGCGGTGTCTTCGGCATCCATGAGGGGACGGATTTTTTCCTGGCACTGACGCCTTCCTTCTTCTGTCAGGCGGATGGCTTTGCTGTTGCGGGCGCCCGGTACGTGCTCCAGGGCTAGCCAGCCTTTCTTGACCAGACTGTTTACGGTGTAGTTGATAGTCTGTTTGGGATGGAACCACATCGTGACCAGGTCGTTTTGGGTATAAGCCTTTCCTTCGTCTAAATACAGGGTGTACAGAATCCACAGTGCCGGGTCGGACAGACCACAGGATGTGCCGTAGCGATGATAGAGTTCATCTTCCCGTTTAGTCAGTTGCAATAAGGCCAGGTTGATGTTGCGAAGTTTATTATCCAAAGGTATCGGACCTCCTGTTATAAATCAAAAATCCTAAATGGGACTATTGCTAGTATAAGTCCTATTTGGGATTTTGTCAATTTATAGAAGAACCGATGTATGGCGTCTTTATTTTTTCCCTTCGACGCAGATCCAGCGGTGGTCTTTTTCGATGTGGACCTGGACGGAGGAGAAGCCGGCATCGTGAAAAATGGCTTCAAAGGTTTCCGGCGTCGGGTTATAGAGGTGGTAGCGTTCGATGTTTTCACGGACTTCGGCGCTGAGGCCGTCGTGGCCGTAGATTTCGGCGATGAGCAGGAACGTGCCGCCTGGTTTCAGGACGCGGCGGACTTCTTTCAGGTTTTCCGGCGGATTGGGCCAGAAGTAGAAGCTTTCGACGGTCGTGATTTTGTCGAAGGTGCTGTCGGCAAAGGGCAGGGCTTCGACAGAGCCTTCGCAGAGTGTCATTTTCCCGTCAGCTATATCGTCGGCATTCGTTTGGCGTGAGGTCTGGACCGACGTCGCTGAATAGTCCACGCCAGTCAGATGGCCCGTCGTGATGTGGGCGCTCATGCGATGGAGGTTGGCCCCGCCGCCGCAGCCGATGTCCAGGACCGTTTCATTGCCGTACCACTGGAAATAGGATAGGCCCCAGGCCGTAAGGGCAGCATGGCTTTTATTCATGCGTTCTAACATCTGTGTGCCTGCTTCTCCCGTCGGTCTGGCCGGGTTGCCGGCCGTCGTAATCGCTTTTTGCCGTTCTTTTTCTGTATTGGTCATTATGATAACTCCTTTCGCAATCTATCTAGGAAAATCATACCACGATGCTCCCTTCCTGGCTAGAGGAAAGGTTGGATGGACGTCATTGGAAAAATGTGTGGAATTTTGCTAGAATAGGATGAAATACGATTCACTATTTATCATAAGTATGTCATGGAAAGGAGCGAGGTTGATGCGGATTGCGATGATGCAGATGGCGATGGCTGAGGATATGGAACGGAATTTACAGGTGAGTTATGAGGCTGTGAAGGAAGCGGCCGGGGCGAATCTGCTCTTCTTTCCGGAAGTACAGCATATGCCTTTTTTGCCGCAGTACACGGCAGACGAGCTGCCGGAAAAGATAGGCAGACGGCGGCAGGATTATCTGCTGGACCCCGATGACCCGCGGGTGACGGCCTTTTATGATCTGGCACGGCAGGCACATTGCATGGTGTCGCCTAATCTCTATTTGCAATATCAGGGGCAGGCCTATGATACGTCTTTGTTCATCGACGAAAAGGGGAATCTGCTGGGACAATCGGCTATGGTCCATGTCACCAGTGCGCCCCAGTTCTACGAACTCGATTACTATACGCCTTCGCCAGATGGTTTTCGCGTCTATGATACTTCTTTTGGGAAAATCGGCGTCGTCATCTGTTTTGACCGCCATTTGCCGGAAAGCATCCGCACCTGCGCTGCCATGGGGGCCGAACTGGTCTTGATACCGACGGCCAATTTGATGACAGAACCGTTAGACCTCTTTGAATGGGAAATCCGGGTCCAGGCCTATCAGAACAATGTCTTCATCGCCATGTGCAACCGCGTCGGCCGGGAAGGAGACGTTACCTTCGCCGGTCAGTCACTGGTCGTAGACAGCGAGGGGCAGACGCTGCTCAAAGCAGGCGATGAGGCCGGGCTGGTGTACTGCGACATCGACTTGAAGAAATGTAAAGAAAGCCGCCAGGCAAGGCCCTATATCACCTTGCGCCGGCCTGAATTCTATCGTTGAGAAGCGTGATAAAAACAGGGCTTGTCGTCGTGCGACAAGCCCTGTTTTTTTACATGCATCCTCCTTTTTTATCGGAGAATTTTTCTCTTAGCATCTGGTTGATTTCGTTTCTTTCTTTTCCTTGTTTTTCCATCTGTTTGATTAGCTTATACGCATGAAACAGCGGGGACGGAGCGATTTCAGAACTGAAGAAGCCGATGCCCATGTTCCAGGCCAGCTGTTCGAATACGTCATCCAAGGCTCTGGAGTCCAGGCCATTGGCATAGGCTTTCAGCAGTTCCCGCATGGCCTGCCGCATCCGTCCGGCACCGACGGCATTGGCCAGCGAAAGCAGGAGGCGGATGTTATAATCGAGATATCGCTTTTCACTTTTCCAGGTCATATCCCAAAATTCGACAGCCAGTTCGCCCAGCTTTTCATCGATCATGGGATAATTGGTGATGACTGCCGGCCGTTCTGGTGCATCTTCCACGTTCCCTTTTTCCTCGGTCCGGTAGAAATAAGCGTGATATTCATGTTCCGCTGCTTTTTCCGTATAGTGAACATATCCCAGCATTTCCATGATTTCATAGAGTGGAATCGGTTCAAAGGTTTGGATGACTTCCAGCCCTTGGCCAACGGGCAGTTTGGCGGCCTGTTTTTTCAGCCCATCGAGAAAATTACCGGCAATGCCGCGGACGTCCACTTTTTTGAAACTTGTTACTTTATCTTTCCATTCCAGATTATTCATAAATATGCCTCCTTCTACTCTTTCCTTCGTCTTTCTGGACCTAGTATACCATGGCAGGGGAGGCAAGTACGTTTGTTTTATAACGGAATCTGAGATTTACTTATTTTTTTCTGGTTTTTCTGGAAACAGGGCGTTCAGCAGTGCCGTATCATGATGCTGTACCAGTTCACTTTTATCATCTAAAATCATTGTATTGCCATTTTCTTCCGTATATGGCTTCCATTCGGGGACTCCTTTGGCTTTGGGTACTCCCGTGTGGGCAAAATTCGTCCAAAGTTCGGTCATGGTGTCTTGAAGTTTCGGGTCTTCTTTGCCATTGCTGAATACAAATGGGATTTCCGAGGTATGGTATGCCCCAGCAGTAGCATCGGCCTGTTTTGTGAAGACATAGGCATAAACAGGAGCGCCACCTTGGGCTGCTTTATGATTCAAGACTTCCAGGCTGGTTGGCCGGAACATGACGTCTACATTTTCGGCACCTGCCGGGTCTTCATTGGGGTAAGCTTTGGCATAGAGCTTTTTCTGTTCATCTGTCATGTTCTTGTACTTCGTGGTGGGGAAAATCGTCGTAAATTCGTTGAGGTTGGTCCCCATCAGCAATGTTACGTCCTTGCCGCTTTCGGCAAAGCCATCTTTCGTGACGGGATCGGTCGGCAGGAAATCGGTTCCCGATACGGGCTGTAACATCAGTCCATAACCGGTATTCAGGGAATCGGGGATTTTATGTCTTGCAGCAACAGTAGCCATGGCTTTATCCGAAGCTTCCATCAGTTTTTCTACGGGAATGGTCTGTAATTTTTCGATTTCGCTAGGCTGAATATTCAGGTTCTTCAGTGTTTCTGCCGTTGCTTCCCGGCTGATGGCAGCTGGTGTGAAGTGGCCACCTGTTGTACGCGCCGTGCCGCTTTCTACGATTCCCTTCTGGAACAGTCCTTTAGCAGAGGGAGCGCTCATCAGTTCCAGGACTTTCGCACCGCCGCCGGATTCGCCGAAAATCGTCACATTTTCCGGATCGCCCCCAAAGGAAGCGATATTCTTTTTGATCCATTTCAAGGCATCGACCATATCCATGCTTCCGACGTTAGCCGAATCTTTATATTTTTCACCATACGCAGAAAGGTCCAGATGGCCCAAGACATTCAGTCGGTGGTTGACGGCAACTACGACTACGTCGCCTTTCTTGGCCAGATTTTCGCCATCGTACCAGCCTTCATTGGCACTGCCGCTGACGAAACCGCCGCCGTGGAACCAGACCATGACCGGTTTCTTTTCACCTTTCTTGATAGAGGGTGTCCAGATATTCAGATTCTGATTGTTATTCGAAGTGGCGACGTCCGTAATCAGCTGATTACTCCCAAAGAGATACTGCGGGGCAATCGGCCCATAAGCTGTCGCATCTTTTACACCTTTCCAGGATGTGACGGGCGAAGCCTTCACAAAACGTTCCTTGGCTTCCGCATAAGGGACCCCGAGATACTGGTAGATGCCATTTTGCAGAGAACCACGGATTTTTCCTCCGGTTACACGGACAATGGTGGAATCCTGAGCCACGACCGGATCGTTTAGATGGGGATTATATTCGGCGTTTTCCCAAAGAATCTGCATATGGTTCTGCGTTCCCTCGCCGAAAGCCGCCTGTACAAGATTCATAGAATTCAGACTTAGAAGTCCTGCTAAAATAAGACCAGCCAGTTTCTTTTTTTGCATTTTTTATCCTCTCTTTCTCAATTGTTCTTTTTTAAGTATATCATCCGGTTGTTACTACCGGTCAAGAGCTATGATGAGAGCGGATACACCTATTTTCTGCCAATACACGGAGAAATCAGGAATGGTGAAGCTGTTGCCTTTCGCGAACTGGTCGGATACCGGTCTCCGTTCTACCTGGGGAATGGGCTGGAAATCCTCACTCAGAGGCAGGATGCTGTCGGCTTCCGGCTGATGGTCGATGCGGCACATCATTTGATGGATTCCTCGAATAGGAGCTATTTTTAGTCAGTGAAAGGCAAGCCTTTTTCTGATACAATAAAGGGGAAAGCGTTTTCTACAGGCAATTTGCGGCATAGAGAGGAGTTTGTAAATGGTAACAAAGATAAATTTTGTTTGTCATGGCAATATCTGCCGGTCGCCCATGGCGGAGTTTGTGTTCCGGCAGATGGCGGAGCGGGCAGGTCTGTCAGAACGGTTCGATGTGGCATCGGCGGCTACGACGGATGAGGAAATCTGGAACGGCTATGGCAATCCGGTCTATCCACCGGTGGAACGCCTGCTCCGGGCACATGGCATGGACCCGGACGGGAAGCGGGCCATCCTGCTGACGGCAGACGACTATGGAACTTATGATTATTTCATCGGCATGGATGACGAGAATCTGAGAGACATGAAGCGGATTTTTCACGGCGATCCACAGTGTAAATGCTCACTCCTCATGGATTATACGGAAAATCCCCGTCCCGTGGCCGATCCATGGTATACGCGGGATTTCCAGCGGACTTGGGACGATGTCCAGGAAGGCTGTCAGGGACTGCTGGCCTGCCTGCGGGACTCGTTGAGGGACTGTACGGCGAATGTCCGTACTCATTAGGGCCATAGCGTTTGGATGATTCCGGACAAGGAAGCTCCATAGAGGAGAATCCAGATGATTTGGCGGATCCGCTGTTGAGAAATGTAGGAATAGGTCAGATTTCCTATAATCAGCCCGATGACCAGTGCCGGGAGCAGATAGAAAAAATCGGTCAGCGAGGCGCATACATCGTATCCGCCGGCCAATTCGACTAAGAGGGAGGTGAAATTCGAAATAAAGAAAAAAATGAAGTAGCTGGCACGCAACCGGTCCGGATCGAGCCGGGTATTGGCCAGATACATCATGAGCGGCGGGCCGCCCATTCCCGTCGTGACCGAAGCGATACCGGCAAAAAATCCGGTCGTTACCGTGTGCGCCGTCGTTTCTCTAAAGGTATGGTGTGTCCACTGAATGAGTAGCATGGATAAGATAATCGAGCCGTCTACGATGAGTTTCAATGCCGTACTGCTTACGGTATCATAAATCAGGAACCCCGGCCCTTCGCCCAGCAGAACGCCAAGATAAAGCCAAAGGACTAGTTTCAGGTAGGCCTTACGGAAATAGAAAAGACACTGTGCCAGGTTGCCGCTGCAGGCCAGCAGCAATACGAGCGTCACGACTGTTTTGGAATCATAAAAAAACATCAGCAACGGGGCTGTGATAATAGCCAGTCCGAATCCCGTCACCGATTGTAAATAGGCAGCTAGGATAACACAAAGAAAAGGCTGGATATGTTGCAAAAACAGCTCCAAATACGTTGCCATCATGCCGGGTCATCTCCTATCTGAACATATTATACAGACGGATAGGAACCGGCGTAAGTACCTAAGAAAAAGATAAGCAGCTCATCAATTTATGATAATATACAGTAGGGGTTACAGGCATACGCTTATAAACTAACATCGCCCTAAAATATCATGAAAAAAATATATAACGATTCATCAAGAATACGATTCTTGAAAAAAGAATCAAAAAAAGGGCTTGCCATTGCGACAAGTCCTTTTGGCTTGCCTTTTTTGGGCAAACCTGTTACGCTGATTTTAAACGGCGGGTGATTCCAATAAGGCGCAATCAGTTTTATGGAATTGAGCCGGAGCAGAAAAAGCCCCGGAGCGGGAGGTCTCCGGGGTTCTTTCTGATTCTATGATACCAATTTTAGCGGCACGCTGGCCGGTGGACAGTACGGCGAACCTCTCCGATTTTGGTCGGGAGGCCATCCTGGCAGAGGGGTTCGGTAACAGGCCGGTGGGTTGCCGCCGGGGATAGCTGACTTCGTTTACAGTTATTACTATACGGACATTATGTAAAAGAAGAGTGACAGCCTGGTAAGAATTAGGCAATTTTGTTGGGAGTGACGATGATGGCCATTGATTTGAATTCGATTTTATCCTTATTGCAGGACGACGGGGCACCGGAACATTGGGCCCGGCAGGCACCCGTCAGGGGCGACCATATCCGCGTGCGCCGGCTGGGAGGCTTGTATTACCATCACGGCATCTATGTCAGCGACGACGAAGTCATCGCCTTTGCCGGCGATGATGACTACAATCCCATCGACTGGTGGGATACGGAAATCCGGGCGACGTCGTTCGAGGAATTCCGCCAGGGCGGCGACGTGGAAGTGCGGCAGTATACGCCTGCCGAACAGGCGCAGCTCTGTTCCGTGCCGGAAACCATCGCCTTTGCACGGGCTTGCCTGGGCAATAAGAAATACGACCTGCTCTTCCATAACTGCGAGCATTTTGCCAATGCCTGCAAGCTCGGCGTCTATCGCAGCCATCAGACGGAAGATATCCTCTTCGGCAGGGCCATCCCCAAAGCCTTGGAATGTCTCGGTGACGACGCGCAGCGGAATCAGTGGCTTCAGGATGCCTGGCACGATTTGACGGCGCAAGTCGTGGACAAGCTGCGCCGGGACTGGGAATCCAAGGACTGACGGGAACTCAGTGGCCGGCCTGGTGGATGCCTTCGAAGTCGTATCCGGCATATCGGGCGCCGATGTCGTCCTGGCCGCCATTCAGGGCCAGGTAGAGCAGATAGCGTTCGTAATCCATGATGACCGGCGCCTGGCGCTGGTCATAGACCTTCTGGGCGGCTGTGATGACTTCAGCAGCCTGATGATAGGCAGACGGCGTCATCCAGGGTTTGCCGGCAGGAACGCCGCGGCCGTCCGTGCTGATGGCCGTATGGGCCAGCTGCTGCCAGCTCTGGCGCAGGGCCTGTTTCAGGAGCGGAGCGGCACTGTCCCCGGACGTAAAACCGGCAGGCGCACCGGGCTGGCCGGACGAGGTGGGGACGAGCCATAAGGTGACGGCCGGGGCTTCCGGACGGTGCATGGCCTTGAAGTAATGCAGGGTATTGATGAATTCACCGCAGCGGTTGGAAATCGGCAGGTTGTCGCGGGAAAAACGCATGGCGTCGGGATAGCGGACCCCGTTCAGCTGGTAATAGCGGTGGTCCTTGGCCGCCTGCAGCGGTCCCGTTACGGGAATGGCCCGCCGGAGGGTCCAGCCCGATGGCGTATAGGCGAAAAGGGCCATATCGCCGGGCCTGATGGAGGCATCCATGTTTTCCGGGGCGACTTTTTCACCGCTTCCTTCGGTGAAATGGGACGCATCATACGCCCGGCCTTCTCCGGGGACGGCCGGGGGATAGGCGCTGGCTGACAGTCGGCGTACGAGGATGTTGCCGGCGTCATCCGTATCCAGGGTCTGGGGAATGATGGCTTCCCATACGCTGGCTTCGATGGCATCCCCATGGTGATCGCCGTCCTGGTCGTAAATGCGGATTTCCAGTCCCGCCGGGATGCGCTTCACCACTGCCAGGGCCGCGTCGTCATAAGCCGTATAGGTTTTTTTATCGACGACGTAATGGTCCCCTTCTTTGGCGAGCCAGACCGTACCATTGACGGTATAGCCCTTCGGCCAGTCTTTGGCCAGGGTCTGGGCGTCGGCCGGGATGGCGAAGCCGTTGATGCGGAATCGGCCGGCTTTTATGATGTCGCGTACACCGGCTTCGGCAGATGGTGCTGCAAAGAGACCGTCATACGTGCTGTCCGTGACGGTGCGGATGGCGCGGCCTTCACTTTTCGTTATTACGGCAGCCAGTGGTTTCGTGACCGATGAGCCGCTGGAGGCCGCCGCCGTCAGCGGCGGGTGCGCCGGTTGTGGGACGGCAGCCCCCATGACGGCCAGGGGCATCAGGGATGCCAGGAACGTAACGAGTAGTCTTTGGTACATAATGAAAACCCTCCTCATTTTAGATGAAGGCATTATAACACGTTTTTCTTTTTTCCGTAAGAAGGCACCTTTAGGGTAGTATCCTGTACCGGCCAGAGGGCAGGCCTCAGAGAATCGTCCGGGCGTCGATTTGCTGGAAAAGTTTTTCATAGCGTTTCTGTTCGTTTTTCAGGCAGACGAGGTAGTAGTCTGTCTGACATTCCGTGTCCGCCAGGGAAATGTTGATGCGGCCCGGGATTTTTTGTCCCTGTCCGAGAAAATAGCTGGATGAAAAGCAGGGGTAGTCCGAATGCTCCGTCAGTTCCCGGAATGTATCCCGCTGGACTTGCAGCAAATAGCGGGCGTGAGGTGTCTTTTCACGGGTCATTTTCATCCAGAAGCCGATATGAGAAAAGAGCAGGATGGCTCGGCCATCCAGGTCCTGCAGGCGGACTTGCGGATAAAAGGCCAGGGGGTCCGACGCGCGGACCGAGAGATAGAGCCGTTCGCTGCCGCATTTCTTGACGAAGAAGTCGTCGCCGTCCGGCCGGGTATGCATGATGGCCAGCTGATAGGTCTGGCGGCGCAGGCCTTCCGGGAAGGTATCATCGTCCTTCATGTCAGCCGATAAGGTCATGCCCTGGAAAATCCCGTTCAGCAAGGGCGTCAGCACCATCTGCGGGACCGGTGCACAGTAGCCGATGGAGAGGGTATGCAGGCTTCGGTCATAGCTGCGGATGCGGTCACAGAAATCTTGGTTTTCCTGGAGGACGCGCTGGGCGTAATAGACGGCATAACGGCCGGTCTTTGTCAGCTCCAGGTGGTTTTTGTGGCGCACGAATACGGGGACGCCCAGCTC
>CABQJB010000021.1 GCA_902464195.1 uncultured Megasphaera sp. | reverse complement strand
GCGTGAATTCCGTAGATAGACGAAATTTATGACGAGCGGTATATGGTTGTAACTAAATCGTGAGTTGTAGCGGCGAAGCCGCATCTGAGTCCGAGGAAAAGAAGTGGTTCCGAATGGTCCGTCTAGGAAGATGCCCTGGCTTTTTTGACCGACGCCGGTCTGGTAGGACGGCTGACCATGAGTCATGAAGGACGCTGGCCATCTGATGAAGAAGGCAAACTCCTGTCTAAAATCGGGGAATGTGTATGGTGGCTGTCGAATTTGGCTATATCCTGTTATACCGGACAGACCGGAAACCCGTGCGTGAATGACTGCCTTGTGATATAATGAACGTAGATTTTATAAACGCTATATATATCATTTGTCTTGACAATCGTAATGCTTTATAACGTGTGGCACAGAAGGATGTGAAGGGCATGGGGCTAGAGGAAATCCAGAGCGAGCTGCATCACTATTATGACCGGCTGACGTCCGGTATCTGCCTGATTGGCATGGAACCAGGCGAACCCATTTTATTTGTCAATAAAGGGATGCTGAAGATTTATCATTGTATGGATGAAGCGGAGTTTTACCGCTTTACGGGACGGCAGTTCCGGGGCATGGTCGATGGCGAGGACTATTATCCCGTCGCCCATATGTCCGAACCGGACCATTCGGAATTCGTGACCTTTCGCTTCCGCACGCGGGATGACCATTTCCGCCGGGCCGAAGGATCGGCCAGCGTCATTTCTCTGGACGATGGAAAGAAAGCCTGGCTGCTGCAGATCATCAGCAGCGAACTAAAGGGCAGCAGTACTCATAACGACCCGCTGACGGGACTGCTGGGGATGCGCCTGTTCTTTAAGAAAGCTTTGCAGGTAGCCCGGCGGGAAAGCCCCAAGGGCCGTTTGTCTGAATACTGTCCGATTTATTTCAATCTGACGAACTTCCGCCTCTACAATTCCCTCCATGGCCTGGCTGCCGGCGACCATTGCCTCAAGCGAATTGCCGACCTGTTGCGCCAGTATTTCCCGGAATCTCTCATTTCCCATTTTTCGGCCGATGGTTTTGGCGTCCTGGCGAAGCGGGAAGATATATTCCAAAAGATAGAGGTCATCTGCAGTCGCGTCAACGCGTACATCAATAATTCCAATATCGTCTTGAAGGCCGGCGTCTGCCTGCTCGAAGAGAATGATATCCATATCGTGCGCCATACTTTCGATATGGCCAAGATTGCCTGCGATACCATCAAGACCGATGCCACGCGCTGCTGGGCCATCTACACGCGGGACATGGGCGAAGCCCTGGAAAAGCGGGCCTTCGTCCTGGAAAACTTCAAGACTGCCCTGGAAAAAGGCCATATCAAGGTTTATTATCAGCCTGTCGTCCGGTCCATGACCGGGAAAATCTGCGGTGCCGAAGCCCTGGCCCGCTGGGAAGACCCGGTCTATGGCCGGCTCATGCCCAATGTCTTCATTCCCGTCCTGGAACAGGCCCGGCTCATCCATAAATTGGATATCTATGTCCTGAATTAGGTGGCCAAGCAGCTCCACTACCGCCTGCTCAACAAGCTGCCCGTCCTGCCCGTGTCGGTCAATTTGTCGCGCCATGATTTCAACCTCATGGACCCCTTTGTCATGGTGGAGAATGTCGTAGACCGCTATGACCTGCAACGCGATTATATCCGCATTGAAGTGACGGAAACGGCGCTGGTCAAAGAAAAGCACAACCTGGTCCAGACCCTGCGGCAGTTCCAGCAGTCAGGCTATCAGGTCTGGCTCGACGACTTCGGCAGTGCCTATTCGTCGCTCAACGTCCTGCATAACTACCATTTCGACGAACTCAAGATCGACATGGCCTTTTTGCGCAATTTCAACGAAAAGAGCCGCCGTATCCTCAAGGCCATCGTCCTCATGGCCAAGGAACTGGGCGTCCACACCCTGGCCGAAGGAGCGGAAACGAAGGCCCAAGTCGATTTCTTGCGGCAGATCGGCTGTGAAAAGATACAGGGGTATTACTTTGGCCGGCCCATGTCGTATGAAGATATACAACTCTTTTGTGCCCACTATGAGTATGGTCAGGAAACGCGCCGGGAAGAGCCGGTCTACGATAAGGCCGGCCTCATCAACGTCGTGACCGATGTCCCCGTTGCCGTTTTCCATTACGATGGGGCACGAGCCGGCGTTTTGTCGGCCAATCCCCCCTTCCGCCGGGTCATCGGAGAAGCCCTGCCTGGATATAATGGTCGGGATCTGCCCTTATGGCTCGACGACCTTTCCTTCCGCCAGCGCCTGCAGCCCTGCCTGGATGAACTCGTTGCATCCGGGAAGGAACAGGTCGTGACCTATATCGAAGAAGATCACTATTTACAGCTTCATCTGGAACTCATCGGCGGGACTCAGGGCCGCTATCTGGGCCGGGCCTGGGTCTATAATATTGCCGATGCCGGTGAAGATAAGGAAGCCCACCGCATCGACTATTTGCTGCGCAATATCCTCAAGCTCTATACGGGCTTGTATTATCTGAATCCCCAGAAGGATACGTTTGAAGTCATCAAGACGACCATGCCGAACTGGGTAGAAGGCCAGGTACAGAAGGGAATCCCCGAGCTGCTGACAGACTATGCGGAACAATTCGTCTATGATGATGACAGGGAGCGTTTTTTATCGTTCCGTGTCTTCCGCATCAAACAGGCTGACGGCAGTTATTGCTGGACTGTCTTTTTAGCTATGCTCCTGCGCAATGATGGCCGGCAGGATGTCCTGTTGTGCTGCCGTGACGACGTCTGGGAAACGGCGCGGGACCGCAAGAGCCTGCTGCCCGTACTGGCTATGTCTTTTGGCATCCATGAATGGGAACCGGTCCGGCAGCCTTATTTCCGCCTCCTGCGTGAACTCAGCCAGGCTATGATCCACTATTCGGATATCAAGTTCTTCTGGAAAGACCGGAGCCGCCGCTTTGCCGGGGTCAGCCAGTCTTTCCTCGACTACTATGGCCTGAAGGACGACAAAATCCTCATCGGCAAGACCGATGAGGAAGTGGGCTGGCATATTAACGGCCAGGTCTATCAGGAAGCGGAACTGGCTGTCCTGGAAAGAGGGGAAGTCATGCGCGATGTCATCGGCGAATGTCTCGTCCATGGCCGGCTGCATCGGATTACGGCAACGAAATTCCCTATTTACCGGGGCAAGCATATCATCGGCCTCCTGGGGTATTTCAACGATTTAGAGGAAGCAGACGCAAAAAAGGAAGCGCTCCAAAAAATCAGTTTCGTCGACAAAGAAACGGGGCTGCTCAATTTCCGGGGGCTCCTGCTGGCTGCCGAAGAGTATATGGAAAATTACCGGCGTCATGGCAATGACTACGTCTGCATCATGCTGGAAGTGCCGGAATATGAACAGATTTTCCAGGATTACGGAGAAGAAGTGGCCCGGAAATTATTGCAGGCCATTACCCAGCGGCTTTTGGCCATCAATTCTTTGAAAGAAACGATGGCCCATTTGAGCGGCAGCCGCTTTTTCTGCATTACCAATCAAAATCTGGACCGGGATTTCCGCAATACCCTGTTGGAATTGACCAACGTCATCCACGATATTACTGATATCGATGGCTACAGCTGCACCCTCTATTTGCAGTATGCCATTGCCCAAGGGTCGGAAGGCCGGGATTTCGATGAAATCATGCAGCTGCTGCGGGAGCGCCTGGAAGATGCCAAGGAACAGCGCTATGGACAAGCCGTCTATATCAGTGACCGCCTGGTCTTCGACAAGGAAAAATTCGATAAGCTCGATGAAGAAGTATCTATCATCGACCCCGATACGTATGAAATGGTCTATGTCAATGAATACATGCAGAAGAGCTATGGCCTTTCCGATGCCTACAGCTGGGTCGGCGAAAAGTGCTACAAGCTCCTGGCCGGACTCGATGCGCCCTGTGCAGACTGCATCAATGACAGACTGCGCCGCGATTCTTTTTATACGGTCATGCGCCGTAACCGCAAGACCGAACAGCACGTGTTCATGCGGACGACGCTCATCCCTTGGCAGGGGAAGAATTACCGCTTTTCCATGGCGGCAGACATCAATCCCTATATCAGCCACGATCTGGCCGAAAATAACGTCATTTTCCGCGAAGTCATGGCTAATGAGGTCATCGCCATCGGCATGCGTGAAGCCAATCCCGATATAGGCTTGCAGAAGATGCTGGAAAAAATCGGCCACAGCCTGCAGGCCGAACGGGTCTTGATTTTTGAAGAACAGGGCAACCGGGTCAGTGCGACTTATGAATGGCATCAGGAAGAATTGCAGCCCGTGGCCCATACGCTCCAGCATATTCCTATCAATTCCCTGCGGCCGCTCTACGATACGTTCGATGCGAAACAGATGGCCATTATCGAAGATGCACCGGAATTCGTACGGAAGCATCCAGGCTTTCATGCTCACATCCCGGGCATCCGCCGTCTCGTGTCAGGCCATCTGACCCAGTCCGGCAAATCCCTGGGATTCACGGAAGTCATCAATCCGTCGGCGCTGGCCTTTAAATCGGCAGGCCTCCTGCTGTCGACGCTGACGCTGTTCCTGGCCATCATGCTGCGCAACCGCGATACTTTCCGGTCCCTCGAACGCCTCAGCGCGACGGACCAGCTGACGGGTGTCGGCAATCGCCGGGCCTTCTCTGAATATCGCCGGACCCTGCCCGATGGAATATCCCTGGCCTTCATCTTCGGCGACCTCAACGGCCTCAAACAGACCAATGATACCCAAGGTCATGAAGTAGGCGACCAGCTCATCCGTCAGGCCGCCCTGATCATGAAAGGCCTGACCGGCGATATCGCCGTGTTCCGCATGGGCGGCGACGAATTCATAATCGTCGCCAGGAATGCCGATGAGGCCCAGGCCCGGCGGCTCGTCAAGGATTTGCGTGCCCGCTATCGTTCCAGCGGTATCAGTATGGCCTTGGGCTATATCGTGTGCCAGACGCCTATCGTCAACATCGACGATGTATTATCGCAGGTAGACCAGAAAATGTATGCCGACAAAGAACGGATTTACGGTCGGCGTCATTCCTGAGTCCTTGTGAGGCCCAGGGCCAGCAGGGGCCGTGCCAGGGCAGCGGCACAGAGGCTCTTGACGATGTCCAGGGGGATGAAGGGGACGACGCCGCTCATGATGGCTGCTTCCCAGGGCATCCCTGTGATGCCTTTGAGCTGCAGGACGCCGCCGATATAGATGACGGGGATGCCGATGGCGACGGCTACCAGGGAGTAGCGACGGAAGCTGTATTCCTTCCCTTTGAACCAGGACATGAGGAAAACGGCGGCGACATAAGCCCAGATATAGCCGCCTGTCGGGCCGAACATCTTGCCCGGTCCTGCCGTACCGCCAGTGAAGACGGGGACGCCGATGAGGCCGATACCGATGTAGGCCAGCATGGTGATGGCTGCGTCTTTTGGCGGCAGCAGGAAGGCGACCAGGTTGACGATGAGCGTCTGCAAGGCAATGGGAGACTGGGAAAAGGGCAGGGGGATGATCAAATAAGCAGAAATACAATTCAGTGCAATCAATAGGGCGATGCGCGTCAGGCGCATCGTCTTTTCTCTTGAATCAGACATGATAAAAGCGCTCCTTTGCTTACGGATTTCCCCCGTATTATAGCAAAAAAGCGCTTGTGAGGTCAACTTTATATACTAATAATAGGTTGACAATTAAACTTAGAACAGTTTTTTCAGGCACGGTTCGACTTGGACGCCTTCGCGGGGATCACTGCCGGCCTGATAGGTATAGCCGATGGCGTAGTTCAGGAATTGCGTGGCCTTTTTGACGCCGTCGTGCAGGGGCTGGCCCTGGAGCAGGGAGCCTGTGAGGACGCTGGTGAAGAGGTCGCCTGTGCCGCAGGTGCTGAAGGGGATGCGGTCGACTGTGCATTCGTCGAAAGAGGACGTCTGGGCGTCATAGCTGACGACGGTAATCGTTTCTTTGCCCGTGGGGACACTGGTGATGATGATTTGCTGCGGTCCCATGGCAGCCAGCTGCTGGCAGAGTTCTAGCATGGTTTTCGTGGACGGAGCGCCTTGGGCATAGGGGACGTCGGCCAGCAGGGTAGCTTCGGTATAATTCGGCGTAATGATGGTCGCTTTGGCAATGAGTTTTCGCATTTCCATGACGATATCGGGCTTGAAGACCGGGTAGAGTTTGCCGTCATCGGCCATGGCCGGATCGACGACGACGAGGGTATCCTTCTTGGCGAAGCGGGCGATGGCGTCGAGGACGATGGCAATCTGGCCGGCATCGGCGAGGAAACCGCTGTAAATGGCGTCATATGAATAGCCCAGTTTCTGCCATTTATCCATGAATTCCGTCATGTGCGGCGTAAAATCAGAGAAAGTGTAGTCGCCATAAGTCAGGTTATTGCTGAAAATAGCTGTCGGGAAGGGGCAGACTTGGAAGCCCATAGCCGAAATGACCGGAATGGCGGCTGTCAGGGAGCAGCGGCCGAAAGAACACATATCGTGGATTGCGAGGACGCGTTTTGTTGCCATAGAAAAAACCTCCTAAAAGTAAACTGTACTATCATTTTATCCCAAGATATGGGGCATGTAAATAAGACAGATTGCGGCGATTCTGTCCTGCCTGCCGATTCTCGTAGGGACGTAAATATGATATAATTAGATTTAATATATTTTTATTGCAATGAATTTGTATAGATGGGAGATTGGGGTTATGGCGCAAGAAGCGAATGTATTGATGGGGTTGAGTGTCAAAGCGATGATTTTTCATGAAGGGAAACTGCTGCTGTTGCAGAAGAACGATGCCGAAGGGCTGCATCATTGGGAATTTCCCGGCGGCGGTCTGCGCTTTACGGAAGATTTTGAAGCCGGCCTGCGCCGGGAAGTCCGTGAAGAAACGGGCCTTTCCATTACTTTAGAGGCTCCGGCAGGTATCTGGAGTTACCAGAAGAAAGATGGCCAGTTCCTGAATGGCGTCATTTTTACGGCCATGGCGGATACAGATGAAGTTTCCCTGTCCGAAGAACACCTGGCCTATCACTGGGTCACGCCGGCAGAACTGCCGTCGTACCGCCTGCACGGCTCCCTGCAGCGCTCGCTGAAGCAGATGAAACAGTTCTCGTATGAAAAGAGCCACGCCTTGCTGCGCGGTTTCCTTTCAGTCCTGTGAGGTGCCCTATGGATAGAGAAAAGCAGCAGCAGGCGCCCTTTGTTGAAGCCCTGGAAGGGTATTGCCAGCAGCACATGAAGGCCTACCATACACCGGGCCATAAACTGGGACAGGGCATTTCTGCCTACCAGGCCGGTCTCTTTGGCGATGCCCTGCGGCGGGACCTGGGCGTCATGTATGCCCTGGACGATTTGTTCCAGCCCGAAGGGGCTTTGAAGGAAGCCATGGACCTGGCTGCCGACCTCTATGGTGCCGGGCGGACTTTCTTTTCTATCAACGGCACGACAGCCTGTATCGAAGCCATGATCCTGGCTGTCTGTGGCGATGGCGATGAAATCATCATTCCCCGCGAAGCTCACAAGAGCGTCATCAACGGCCTGGTCTTGAGCGGCGCCATCCCGGTCTATATGGAGAGCCGCTTCGATGCGGTCCGGCAGGTGTCGCTGGGACCGGACCTGGACAGTCTGAAGCAGGCTGTTGCCGCCCATCCCCAGGCCAAAGCCGTCGTCTTCACCTATCCGACGTACGACGGTATCGCCGGCAACTTGAAGGCCTTGACGGACTATGCCCATGAAAAAGGCCTCTATGTCCTCGTCGATGAAGCCCATGGGGCCCATCTGGGCTTCCATCGGGATCTGCCTGCCGAAGCCCTGGCCTGCGGTGCCGACTGCGTGGCCCAGAGTACGCATAAGATGGCCGGCTCCCTGACGCAGACGTCGATGCTGCACTGCCGCAAGGGCTTTCCTCTGACGGAACGGGTCGCCGCCTCCATGGCCATTGTCCAGTCGACGAGCCCCCATTACTGGTTCCTGGCTTCCCTGGACAGTGCCCGACAGCAGCTGGCCCTGGAAGGGCCGGAACTCATTGGACGGGCCCTGTCCCTGGCCCGGTCGGTGCGGGACGCCATCAATTCCATTCCCGGTTTGAAGGTCTTTGGCCGGGATATCATCGACGGACAGGTCGTCAGCGGCTTCGATGAAACAAAGATCACCGTCGACTTTTCCGGCGTTGGCCTCGACGGCGTGACGGCCGAACGGCTCTTGCGCCAGCAGGGCATCGAAGTCGAACTCGTCGCCGGCAATCACGTCCTGGCCCTGATTACCTTAGGCGATACGGAAGAAACGGCTCGGGCCCTGGTACAGGCCTGCCGGACTATCGCCGAAGGGCGCCGCCTCTGCCAGACCGGCTCAGTGGACGAACAGGCCCTGCCCGTGCCCCATGTCGTCATGGCGCCACGCCAGGCCTGGAACTGCCCGGTAGAGGCGGTTCTCTTTGAAAAGGCTTGTGGACGTATTGCCGCAGAGAACGTGACTTTCTACCCGCCAGGCATCCCGGTCCTGACCTTAGGCGAAGAAATTACAGCGGCCTGCCAGGACTATATCCGCTGCAAAATGGCTGGCGGCTATAAGCCGAACGGCCCGGCTGACGGGACCTTGGCGACGATACGCGTCTTGAAGGAGGATTTCCATGAAAGGTAAATTATTCATCATTGAAGGCGGCGACGGCAGCGGCAAAGCGACGCAGACCCGCCTGCTGACAGAACACCTGCAGCGCGACGGCTATGATGTGAAGTCCGTCAGTTATCCCGACTATGACAGCGACTCCAGCGCCCTGGTCAAGATGTACCTGCGCGGAGACTTCGGCAGCGATGCCGATGCCGTTAATCCCTATGCTGCTTCGGCCTTCTTTGCCGTCGACCGCTTCGCGTCGTATCAGATAAAGTGGAAAGCCTTCTACGAACAGGGCGGTATCGTCATTGCCGACCGCTATACGACGAGCAACATGCTCTATCAGATGATCAAAATCGATGACCCGGACCAGCGCCGGGCTTATCTGGCCTGGCTTGAGGATTTTGAATTCCGCAAGATGGGCCTGCCGGCGCCGGACAAGGTCTTCCTCCTCGATGTTCCATTGGCCGTCACGGAGCAGCTCATGGCGGACCGGACGGGCAAGACCGGCGGCCAGACCGGCGATATCCACGAAAAGAATGAAGGCTTCCTGGCCAAATGCCACGCTGCCTATGACGAGTTGGCCGAACGCTATCACTGGCAGCGCATTGCCTGCACAAAAGACGGGGTCCTGCGCACGCCCGAAGCCATTCACCAAGACTTATATCGATTCCTATTTACTTTGTAGGGGATTTTTTCTATAATTAATTGTTAAGGTATTTTATTGGCGTAAGGGGGCGACATGATGGATAGGACACTGTTTGATCCGATTATCGGCCATAGTCGCCTGAAAGAACAGTTCGCCCGCCTCATCGACGAAGACCGCATCCCTCATGCCATGATTTTTGCCGGCCCAGCTGGCATTGGCAAGACAATGATGGCCATCGCCGTCGCGTCGGCCCTGGTTGGACGCCGCGTCTTTCCCGACCTGGCCAGCCGCGAAGGCGAGGCCGTAGCCGGCGATAAAGACGATGCCTTCTATCTGGCGCCTATGGGGGCTATGCTGAAAGTAGACCAGTTCCGCCAGCTCCAGGGCGAACTGGCCCTGCAGGGCGAAGCCGGCCGCCGCCGGGTCTGTATCATCGACCATGTGGAAACGATGAACACAGAATTTGCCAACCGCATGCTGAAGATCCTGGAAGAACCGCCGTCGGGCGTCTGCTTCATCTTGATTACGGACCAGCCCGATTTGCTGCTGCCGACCATCATTTCCCGCTGTGCCCGCTTTACCTTCGATCCCGTCGGCGACGACGAGATGCGCCAGGGACTGCGGCGCCTGCGCGGCGACGGCGGGAATTGGGACGAAGCCATCCTCTGGGGTGGCGGCATCGTCCGGACCGTATTGTCCTATCTCGATGGCCAGGGGACGGATAAGGCCCATTTTGCCCTGGATTTTTTGACGACCACTGCGAAACATGCCTGTCCCTATGCTAAATGGCTGGCCCTGTCTGCGGCGCTGACGGATAAGGAAACGACGGAGATACTCGGCTGGATCAGCCTTTTTCTCCGCGACATGGCCGTCCTGCGCAGCGGTGCCGGCCGGGACTATATACGTTTAAAAGGATATATCCATGAAATGACAGAATTACTGCCGTATTGGACGGATGACGCCGTCTTTGGCCTTTCCCAGGTGCTCGATGAAGGGCTGGAAGCCGTCTCGCGTCACGTCAACGTCCGCCTGGTCTGGGACTATGTAAGCCTCCAGGCCATACGGCTTAGAGGAGGAATTCAATGATCGTTGTAGGTGTACGCTTTAAACCTGCCGGAAAGATATATTATTTCGATCCTGCCACTATCGAACTCAAACTGGATGATGGCGTCATCGTCGAAACGGCGCGGGGCATGGAATTCGGCCATGTCGTCATTGCGCCGCGCAGTATCGATTCGTCGGAAGTCGTCCAGCCCCTGAAGCCGATTATCCGCAAGGCAACGGCCAAAGACCTTCGCCAGGTGGAAAAGAACAAGGAACGGGAAAAGAAGGCTTTCGGCATTTGCCTGGCGAAAATCGCCAAGCACAAGCTGCCCATGAAACTCATCGATGTCGACTATACTTTCGACATGGGCAAGATTATTTTCTTCTTTACGGCTGACGGCCGCATCGACTTCCGCGAACTCGTCCGCGACCTGGCGTCGGTCTTCCGCACGCGTATCGAACTGCGCCAGATCGGCCTCCGCGATGAAGCCAAGATGATCGGCGGCATCGGCTGCTGCGGCCGGCCCCTGTGCTGTGCCACTTTCCTGGGCGATTTCAAGCCCGTTTCTATCCGCATGGCCAAGGGCCAGGGCATGTCTCTCAATCCGACCAAGATTTCCGGGATCTGCGGCCGTCTCATGTGCTGCCTGCGCTATGAAAACCAGCTCTATACGTCGGGCGAACTGAAATGCTGCAACTGCCAGCAGAAGAGCAGTGAACAGCAGAAGCCGCCGGCTGTGGGCAAACGGGTCATGACCGACGAAGGCGTCGGCACGGTCCTGCGCGTCCACATGAAGGACCATACGGTTAAAGTCCAGCTCGAATCGGGACATAACATCAATGTGCCCTGGTCGGACGTAGGGGAAACGGAACATGAGCATTGAGTTAGGTCCGCACGAACGGCTGGACGACCTGGTACTGGACGGCATGAAAGTCATCCAGCGCGATGACCAGTTCTGTTTTTCCCTGGATACGGTCCTCCTGGCCCACTTCGGTGCTGTGCCTCACGGTCCGGCCCTGGACCTGGGGACGGGGACGGCGGCCATCCCCCTCATCCTGACGGCCCGCGGCGCCAAGGCGCTGACGGCGGTGGAATTCAATCCCGTCATGGCCGATATTGCCCGCCGTAACGTCGCCCTCAATGGACGGGATGACCGCATTACCATCGTCGAAGGCGACTACCGCCGTATCCGGGAGTGGGCGGCGAGCGGCACCTTTGCCGCAGTCTATGCCAACCCGCCGTACCGGGAAAAGAGCCGCGGTGCCTATAGCGACGTCGACGGCATCCGCCGGGCCTGCCATGAAGAGACGGCGACCCTCGGCGACGTCCTCGATGCTGTAAAATACGCCTTGAAATATCACGGCCGCTTCCGCATGGTTCATATTACGGAACGGCTGGCCGATATTTTAGAGGCCATGCGCGCCCGAGATATCGAACCGAAAGTATTGCAGATGGTCCACGGCCGGCCTGACAAGAAGGCCAAGCTCTTCCTCGTCGAGGGCATCCGCGGCGGCAGCAAGGGCATGGACGTCCTGCCGCCGCTCATCGTCCACAACCCCGACGGCAGCTACAGCGATGCCGTCCTGCGATTATACGGGAAACGATAACTAGGGAGGAACATGATGCCGGAAATCTTTCAGAAAGGGACGCTGTATCTTTGCCCGACGCCTATCGGCAATCTCGAAGACATTACGTACCGCACGGTCCGCTGTCTCCGCGAAGCCGACCTCATCGCGGCAGAAGATACGCGTCATACGAAACAGCTGCTCCTGGCGTATGATATCGATACGCCGTTGACCAGCTATCATGAACACAATAAAGCTGAAAAAGGGCCGCAGCTCATTGAAAAATTGAAAGACGGCCTGATGATCGCCCTGGTCAGCGATGCCGGCATGCCGGCCATCTGCGACCCGGGCAGCGATATGGTCCGCCTGGCCCTGAAAGCCGATATCCCCATCGTACCCCTGCCCGGCGCCAATGCCGGCCTGACCGGGCTCATTGCCTCCGGTATGGATACGACGCGCTTTACCTTTGTCGGCTTCCTGCCGAAGACCCAGAAACACCGCCTGCCCGTCCTGGAATCGGTGAAAGCCTATGAAGGGACGCTCATCTTTTACGAAGCGCCTCACCGCATCCAGCAGGTCCTGGGCGAAATGCTCGAAGTCCTGGGCGACCGCCGGGCCGTCCTCTGCCGGGAACTGACCAAGCGGTATGAACAGTACCTGCGCGGCAGTCTCAGCCAGCTGCGGGCCGACCTGGCTGAGCAGGGGACGCGCGGTGAATTCGTCATCCTCGTCGAAGGGGCGGCGCCTGCTGCCGAATCCGCTGCCTCAGGCGACGTCGATTACGCGTCCCTGGTCCGGGAACTGATGGAACAGGGCGTCGATAAGAAAGAGGCCATCCGGACCGTCGCCAGACGGTGCGGCGTGCCTAAACGTAGTGTATACCAGGCTGCGCTTAGTTTATAACATCCGGCTCATTTGCCGGTATAGGAGGAAAATCCCATGTCTGAAAAAAGAAAGTATTACATTACAACACCTATTTACTATCCAAGTGCCAAACTTCACATCGGGCACACGTACTGCACGACCATTGCCGACTCGCTGGCACGGTTCCACCGTCTGCGCGGCGACGACGTCTTTTTCCTGACCGGCTCGGATGAACACGGCCAGAAAATCCAGCGTGCAGCCGAAGCAAAAGGCGTCAAACCGATTGAATACGTCGACGAAATCGTCGCCCTCTTCCAGCAGCTCTGGAAAAAACTCAACATTTCCAATGATGACTTCATCCGCACGACAGAAAAACGCCATGAAAAAGTCGTCCAGGCTTTGATGCAGAAGTCCTACGACAACGGCGATATCTATAAAGGCGAATACAAAGGCTGGTACTGTACGCCGTGCGAAACGTTCTGGCCGGAAAACAAGCTGCCCGAAGGCAAACACGTCTGCCCGGACTGCGGCCGTCCGCTGGAACTCGTTTCGGAAGAAGCGTACTTCCTGAAGATGAACAAATACGCCGACCGCTGGCTGAAATTCATCGACGAAAACCCGGACTTCATCCAGCCGGAATCGCGGCGCAACGAAATGATTTCCTTCGTCAAGAGCGGCCTGGAAGACCTCTGCGTTTCCCGTACGTCCTTCGACTGGGGCATCAAGGTCCCCTGGGACCCGAAACACGTCGTCTACGTCTGGTTCGACGCCCTGGTCAACTACGTCACGGCTGCCGGCTATCTCGATGACCCGGAAAAATTCAAGAAATTCTGGCCCGCTGACCTGCATCTGGTCGGCAAGGAAATCGTCCGCTTCCACAGCATCATCTGGCCGATCATGCTCATGAGCTGCGGCCTGCCGCTGCCGAAGAAAGTCTTCGGTCATGGCTGGCTCATCGTCGACGGCACGAAGATGAGTAAATCTTTGGGCAACGTCGTCGACCCGATCCCCCTCATCGACCGCTACGGCGCCGATGCGCTCCGTTATTACCTCCTGAAGGAAATCCGCCTCGGCCAGGACGGCAACTTCTCCCTGCCGTCGTTCATCAACCGCATCAACTCCGATTTGGCCAACGACTTGGGCAACCTCTTGCAGCGTACCCTGGCTATGGTCGAAAAATACGAAGGCGGCGTCGCTGCCGGCCCGACGGTCAAAGAACCGGTCGACGATGATTTGGCAACGTGCGCTGTGGAAACGGCAAAACGCTTTGAAACCTACATGGACGACATGAAGATCAACGATGCCATCAACGACGTCTGGGCCCTCATCCGCCGCAGCAATAAATACATCGACGAAACGACGCCGTGGGTCCTGGCCAAAGATGATGCCAAAGCCCAGCGCCTGCAGACGGTCTTGTACAATCTCCTCGAAGCCCAGCGCATCATCGCTACCCTGGTCAGCCCCTTCATCCCGGCCAGCGCAGCGGAAATGTGGAAACAGCTCGGCTTAGGTGACTTTGCTGAAGCCAACCTGCCGGCTGCCCAGGAATGGGGCCGTTATCCGGCTGATACGAAGGTCTGCAAAGGCCACGCCCTCTTCCCGCGCTACGATTTGAAGGAAGAAGTCGCCGAAGCGGAAGAAGAAAAGAAAGCCGCTCAGGCCTGCCCGGCTGCCCAGGAACCGACGAAGCCGGAAATCACTATCGACGATTTCGGCAAGATCGACCTCCGCGTCGGCAAAATCGTAGCCTGTGAAAAAGTACCTAAGGCCAAGAAACTGTTGAAACTGCAAGTCGACCTCGGTACGGAAACGCGCCAGATCGTCAGCGGTATTTCCCTGTACTATAAACCGGAAGACCTCATCGGGCACTGCGTCATCGTCGTCACCAACCTGAAACCGGTCAAGCTCTGCGGTGTTGAATCGAAAGGTATGCTCCTGGCTGCTTCCGATGGCAACGATAACCTGCAGGTCGCTTTCGTCGACGGCATGGCGCCGGGAAGCCGGGTCCGCTGATGCTCTTCGATACCCATTGCCACGTCAATGACGGCGCTTACGCTGAAGACCGTCCGGCCGTATTCGACCGGGCGGCCGCAGCCGGCGTAGGCCTCATGATCTGCCCGGCGACGGATATGGAAACGTCAGCCCAGTGCATCGCCATGGCCAGGGAACACGACGGTCTTTATGCCGCCGTCGGCATCCATCCCGAAGAAGCGGCCAAGGCCCAGGACGGCGATGTCGACAAGCTGCGCCAATGGATACAGTCGGAAGAGAAAGTCGTCGCCGTCGGCGAAGTCGGCCTGGATTATCACTGGCCTGAACCGGCCCGGGATGTCCAGCAGGCCGTCTTCATCGACATGGTCAAACTGGCTGTGGAACTCGACGTACCCATCATCATCCATGACCGCGAAGCCCACGGCGACACGCTGGACATCCTGCGCCAGTACGGCAAGGGCATCCGCGGCGTCTTCCACTGCTATTCAGGCAGTCTGGAAATGACGGACGAACTGCTGCGCATGGGCTTCTATTTCGGCTTTGACGGGCCCTTGACCTATCCCAATTCCAAACGGGCCAAACGCGTCGCGTCTCATTTGCCGTTAGACCGCATGCTCATCGAAACGGACTGCCCGTACTTGACGCCCCAGGCCCACCGCGGCCAGCGCAATGAACCGGCCTACGTCCGCTACGTCGCCGAAGAAATCGCCGCCCTGCGGGGCATAGACGCCGCCGAAGTGGCCCGGGCGACCACAGAAAACGCCAAGCGGCTGTTTGCGATTCCGTAACCTGCAATCTTGTAGGGGCTTGCACGTGGCAAGCCCGCTCCGGAATATGAGCGATTTTCCAGCTTGGAGAGAGCGTCACCCAATGCCCAACGGGGCGCCCACGTGGCGACCCCTACAGTGTGAAACAGAGTTGCCGCACGAAAGCCGATAGCTTAATGCGATAATTTCTGCTTACTTGTCCACAAAGGAGAACACCATGTCACGAGGAAAACGTCCCGCTATCCAGCTTACGATTACGGGGAAACTGGGGACTATGGGCTGCCATCGCGGCCATCACATCGGGGAAACCTTTGATTACGATACGGACCGGGGAAAAATCTGTCCCATGGCCCTGCACTGTGCCTTTCCCTATGTCGATATCCTGCGCTATGGCGGCCAGCTTCCGGGACAGCCGGAAGGCGAAGCCGAATTCTGCTGTTCCGACGCCGACGTAGCCCTGGTCTTCAAGGCGAAAGTGATTAAGGATTAGCAGTTAGGAGTTAGGGGGCGCACGAAGGCACATGCCATTATGCGAGGCCCCTTTCTCTTTATAGTTTGTAGTACGGAGTTTGTAGTTTGTAGAAGATGGCTTTAAATTTAAAAGCCTTTACTAAAAACTACAAACTGCAAACTTAATACTCAAAAAAAGCTTGTCGTACGACGACAAGCTTTTTTTTATTTTTTTCAAAAAATCCCTTGACAGAATCCTGCGGATTTGGTATTATAATTAAGTCTTCTGAAACAGACAACACACATGCGGAAGTAGCTCAGTGGTAGAGCATCACCTTGCCAAGGTGGGGGTCGCGAGTTCGAGTCTCGTTTTCCGCTCCAT
>CABQJB010000020.1 GCA_902464195.1 uncultured Megasphaera sp. | reverse complement strand
CTGGAAAGAAGCCGGCTGCCCGCCGGACATCATCGCCACGGCGAAATCCATCGGCGGCGGCGTCCCCCTCGGTGCCGTCGTAGCCCGCGAAGAAATCATGGAATCCGTCCCGGCCGGCGTCATCGGCGGTACCTTTGGCGGCAACGCCCTGGCCTGCGCTTCGGCACTGAAAGTCATTGAAATCATGGAACGGGACCATTTGGCTGACCGGGCCCTGGAAATCGGCAAGAAAGTCTGCGCCCGCTATGAACAGTGGAAACAGAAATACGACGTCATCGGCGACTACCGCGGCTTAGGCGCTATGCTCGGCCTGGAATTCGTCCATGACAAAGCCAGCAAGAAGCCCTATCCGGAACTGGTCACAGCCGTCATCAAAGAAGCGGCCCAGCACGGCCTGATCATGGAAAACTGCGGCATTTACGACAACGTCATCCGCTTCCTCTGCCCCCTCGTCGTCACTGACGCCCAGCTCGATGCCGGCCTCGACATCCTGGAACAGGCCATCATTACCTGCACGAAATAATCAATGCGTCTCTCCCATGACATCGAGGGCGACCATGGCCATGGCCTTGGCGCCCGTCAATGCCTGCATCTTGCCCAGGTCGCTGCCAGCGGCTTGGGCAAATTCTTTCGTATGGGCATTGATATCGTAACCGATGCAGATTTCCGGCTGACTGACCCGCGTAACCTGGCTGACATTGCCTACGTCCGTCGAACCTTCGGCATAGTCGTCGTCACGGACGCCGAATTCTTCATAGAGCTGGTTGAAGGCGTCGGCAAAGTAAACGTCCATCTTGGGGTCATTGATCATATTCTTATAGAGCGGTTCATAATGGACCATTTCCACTTTCGCTCCGTGTGCGTCGGCGACGTCACGGGCGATTTTTTTTATGTCCGGCAGCATCTTGTCTTCCAGGTATTCCACTTTCAGGGCCCGGATGGTCGCCTTGAGGACGGCCCGGTCGGGCACGATATTCGGCGCCGTGCCGCCTTCGGTGATGATGGCGCCGATGATATGGCGTTCGCTCAGGGTCTTTTCATAATCCTTCAGGCGACCATAGAAATCGACGAGGGCATCGAGGGCATTGACGCCGTGGTAGCTGGCATCGGCGACATGGGCCGCCTTGCCGAGGAAAGTGAACTGCATAGGATGGGTTGCATAGGACGTACCGCCGATATAAGTCTTATCCGTGCCGGGATGGACGATGACCGCCGCTTCCAGGCCGTCGAAGACGCCGCGTTCGCTCATATAGACCTTGCTGCCCACCGTTTCTTCAGCCGGACAGCCGTAGACGTGGACCGTCGCCTTGTCGCCGGCCGCTTTGGCAAAGGCCAGGGCCGCGCCGACGCTCATGGCGGCGATGAGGTTATGGCCGCAGCCGTGGCCGATTTCCGGCAGGGCGTCGTATTCGGCCAAAAAGCCCATCTGAAAAGGGCCATGGCCATACGCAGCGTGAAATGCCGTCGGGAAAGCTTCGGCGACGGGATTGTCGATGACAAAGCCGTGGTCCTGCAGGATTTTTTTCAGCGTCGTCGACGCGAAGACTTCGTTCATGCCCGTTTCCGGGTGGTCGTGAAGGCTTTCGGCAATGCCGTAGATGACCGGTTTCAGTTCATCGACATAGCCGCAGGCCTGGTCTTTCAATTCTTTATATTCCATGAAAATCTCTCCTATCGAAATTACAGCAGCGTAAAGCGTACGCCGTCCAGGCGGGCTTCGAGGCCGGCCATCTGGCCCAGGGGCAGCCAAGCGTTGTCGGCACCGTGGCCGAAGGGCAGGCCCATGACGGCCGGTTTCCCCCACTTGCGGGCATAGGCCTGGAGGACTTCTTTCACCGTCCACTCATAGCGGGCGCCTTCGTCGGGGCCGCAGTGGTGGAATTCGCCAAAGGCGATGGCCTGGACGCGGTCGATGAGACCCGATTCCTCGAACTGGCAGAGCATGCGGTCCAGGGCATAAGCCTCTTCCCCCACTTCTTCCAGACAGAGGATGGCACCTTCCGGCGGATCGATGGCATAAGGCGTGCCCATCATCACCGACAGGAGCATCATATTGCCCCCGGCCAGAGGGCCTGTGACGGCACCGGGGACGAGGGTTTCCGGCCGGCAGCCCGGAGGCAGCGGCAGTTCCCGCGCTTCATAGGAATGCTGCAGGCCGTAGGCGAACTGCTCTTTCGTATATTCCGAGGCATTGCGGCCCAGGGACATGACCATGGTCCCGTGGATGGGACAGAAGCCGCAGCGCTGGAGAAAAGCCGTATGCAGGGCCGTAATGTCGCTGAAGCCGACGAACAACTTGGGATGGGCCGCAATGAGCTCATAGTCCAGCAGCGGCAGGATGCGCGTTGCCCCATAGCCGCCGCGCAGGCAGACGATGGCCTTGACGGCGTCGTCGGCAAAGGCTTCGTTGATGTCCCTTGCCCGCAGCCTGTCAGGACCGGCCAGATAGCCGTCAAAGGCAGATACGGATTTCCCGATTTTCAATTCATAGCCGAGGGACCGCAGAAAGACGAGGCCCTTGGTCACATCGGCACCGGCCAGGGCCGAAGACGGGGCGACGACGGCGATGGTGTCGCCAGCCTGCAAAGGGGCTGCATAGGTATACTCCATAAGGCTACTTCCTTTCTGATTCATCGATATAGGCTTTCTTGAAATCGACCAGTCCCAGCGGCGACCAGTGATAGCCCTTGATATAGGGCTGGGCCACGTAGGGCTGGGTCGTGTAGTACAAGGGGATGATGACGCAGTCGTCGAAGAGCATCTGTTCCGCTTCGTGGAGATAGGCCATGCGCTGTCTTTCGTCGTTGCTGGCCTTGGCCTTGGCAATCAATGCATTATACGCCGGGTTGTGGTACTGGGCGTCATTTTCGTCATCGGCAAAGACGTCGAGGAAGGTCATGGGGTCGATGTAGTCGGCAATCCACGACGCCCGGGCCAGCTGGTAGTCGCCCTGGGCGCGGGTGGCCATGAAGACCTTCGATTCCTGATTGGTAATGTTGACGTCGACACCGAGATTTTCTTTCCACATGGCCTGCAGGGCTTCGGCGACGGCCTTGTGCATTTCATTGGTATTGAAGAGGAGCGTCACTTCCGGCAGCGGGTGCTGGTCATCGTAACCGGCTTCCTTCAGGAGCTGGCGGGCTTTGGCCGGGTCTTCGCCGATGAGGCTGCCCCCTTCTTGACGGAAATCACGGCCTGTGGCCTTGTCCTTCAGTCCCGGCGGGACCCAGGCGTAGGCCGCTTCCTTTTCGCCGCGGACGATGTACTTCATCAGGCTCTGGCGCTGGACGGCCAGGGCAAAGGCCTTGCGGACGCGGACGTCGTCAAAGGGCTTCTTCTGGACGTTGAAGACGTAGTAATAGGCACCGAGATAGGGCGCAATCTTATAGAGGCCCATCTGTTCCAGCCGTTCCTGGTCGGCCGGCGGCGGTTCGACGGTCATATTGGCCTGATTGCTTTCGACCAGGGTCAGGCGCGTCGCCTGGGAATCGCTGATGGGGAAATCGAGGTGGTCCAGGATGACCGAGCCCGCATCCCAGTAGCGGTCGTTCTTGACGACTTCGATTTCACTGGAATGGTTCCAGGAGACAATCTTATAAGGGCCGCTGCAGATCATGCCGTCCGCATCGGCAGCCCACGTATCGGGCTTGGCTTCGACGAGCTTCCTGGGAACGGGATAATAGCAGTGGAACGCCGTCAGATTGAGGAAATACGGTGTCGGTTCCTTCAGATGGACGACCAGGGTCTGGTCATCGACGGCTTTGACACCGACGGCATCGGCCGAGGCTTTCTTATTGAAATAGTCTTCGGCCTTGTCGATACAAAAGAGCATATAGGCATTTTCCGAGGCTACGTCAGGATCGACGACGCGCTTCCAGGAATATTCGATATCGCCAGCTGTAATCGGCGTGCCGTCGCTCCATTCGATGCCCGGCCGCAGGTGGAAGGTATAGGTCTTGCCATCCGGTGAGATATCCCAGCTTTCGGCCAGGGCCGGCTGGGGTACATCGTCATCGTCGAGGCGGGTCAGGCCTTCAAAAATCTGCAATTCCACATTGCTTTCGACGAGGGCCGTCGTCATGGCCGGGTCCAGCCGCGACGGTTCCGCTTCCAGGACGTAGCTGACCGTATCGGGGTGCTGGATGCCGCAGCCGCTGAAGAGGACGGCCGTCAGCAGACAGACCAGGAGTAAGCATAATTTCTTCATCGTCTGCCTCCTCTCGCATGATGGCAGGCGACGAAGCGGTCGTCTGCGACCTGCCGGAAATGAGGTACGTCGATGCGGCAGACTTCATCGGCATAGGGACAGCGGGGATGGAAGACGCAGCCCTTGGGCAAATCGAGGGGACTCGGCACTTCGCCGCAGACGATGGTCCGGCGCCGGTAGTGCGGGTCCGGCCTGGGCACGGAAGCGATGAGCATCTGCGTATAGGGATGGAGCGGGTCGTGGAAGACGGCGTCGCCTGGTCCCAGTTCGACGAGGCGCCCCAGATACATGACGCCCATGCGGCGGCTCATATGATGGACCATGGCCAGGTCATGGGCGATGAACAGATAGGACAGGCCCCGTTCCTGCTGCAGGCGCTGCATCATGTTGACGATCTGGACCTGGACGGACACGTCGAGGGCCGAAATGGGTTCATCGCAGAAGACACATTCCGGGTCGACGGCCAGGGCCCGGGCGATGCCGATGCGCTGGCGCTGGCCGCCGCTGAATTCATGGGGATAGCGCTGAGCCGCTTCCGGCCGCATGTCGACCTGTTCCAATAAGGAGGCCACGCGCTGGCGCCGCTGGCTGTCGTCCTGACAGAGATGGTAGTTGCGCAGGGGCTCGCTGATGATGTCTTCGACAGTCATGCGCGGGTCCAGGGATGCATAGGGGTCCTGGAAAATCATCTGGACGTGGCGGCGATAGTCGCGACGGACGCCGTCATCGGCTACATCTTTTCCTTTGTAATAAATCGTCCCGCCCGTCTTCGGGTATAAGCCCAGCAGAGTCCGGGCGAAAGTCGATTTGCCGCAGCCCGACTCGCCGACGAGGCCGACGGTCTCGCCCTGGCCGATGGTCAGGGACAAATCGTCGACAGCAGTCAGGGTCTTCCTGGGCCGTCCCAGCCAGTCCCGCTGGACGACGAACTGTTTACTGATATGTTTGGCTTCGATGAGGTTCATGGCAATGCCTCCTTGGCCGCGGCGGCCTGGGCCAGCCAGCACGTGTAATGATGGCCCGGTCCGGCTTCCTCCCGCGGCGGCGCCGCCGTCATGCAGGCCTTCATGGCCTGGGGGCAGCGCGGATAGAAACGGCAGCCCCGGGGCATGTGGAAGAGGTCCGGCGCCTGGCCGGGGATACCGGTCAGGGCCTTATCCTTCTGGGCCGGATCCGGCAGCGACGCCAGGAGTCCTTTCGTATAGGGATGGGCCGGGCGGCAGAAAATATCGTCGGCCGTCCCCTCTTCGACGATGGCGCCGGCATACATGACGTAAATGCGGCGGCACATCTGGGCAATGACGCCGAGGTTATGGGAAATGAGGACGACGGCCATGCCCAATTCCGCCTGGAGCCGCTTGAGGACATCCAGGACCTGGGCTTCTGTCGTCACGTCGAGGGCCGTCGTCGGTTCGTCGGCAAAGAGGAGCCGCGGCGAACAGGACAGGGCCATGGCGATGAGGCAGCGCTGGCGCATGCCGCCCGATAATTCATGGGGATATTGGTGGAGCCGCTTCTCCGGCGACGTCAGGCCGACGGCTTTGAGCAGTTCCAGGGCCTTGGCTTCACAGGCTTTCCGGCCCAAGTGCTGGTGCAGGGCGATGCCCTCGCAGAGCTGGTCGCCGATGGTCAGGACCGGGTTGAGCGACGTCATGGGGTCCTGGAAGATCATGGCCATGTCGCGGCCGCGCAGGCGGTTCATCTGCGTTTCCGACAGGGGGATGACATCGCGGCCGTCCCAGAGTATCTGGCCGCCTGTATATTCCGTCGCTTCCGCCGGCAGCAGCTTCATGGCCGCCTGGGACGTGACGGATTTGCCGCATCCCGATTCGCCGACGATGCCAACGGTTTCACCGGGATTGACGGTCAGCGACACGTCGTGGACGGCTTCCAGCAGTCCCCGATAAGTATGGAAAGAAATAGTCAGATGGCGTACATCTAATAAGGCTTGCATCAGCGTCCCTCCTTCTGATTCTGCGGGTCCAGGGCGTCGCGCAGGCCGTCGCCGAGGAACATGAAGCCCAGCATGGTGATGCACAGGGCCAGGGCCGGGAAGACGAGCTGGAACGGGAAGGAGCGCATACTATTGATGCCTTCTGAAGCCAGGACACCCCAGCTGGCCATAGGCGCCGATACGCCGAGGCCGATGAAACTCAGGAAGGCTTCTGTAAAAATCGCGTCGGGAATGGACAAGGTCAGGGTGACGATAATCGGCCCGACGCAGTTGGGAATCATATGACGGCAGAGAATGTGCCACGTCGACGTCCCGCAGGAGCGGGCAGCCATGACGTATTCCTGCTGCTTCAGGCTGAGAATCTGGCCGCGGACGATGCGGGCCATATTGAGCCAGTAGGCAATGCCCAGGGCCAGGTAGATGTTGAGCAGGCCCGGCTTGAAGACGACCATGAGCAAAATGACGTAGAGCAGCATGGGAATAGAATAAAGGATGTCGACGATATGCATCATGATCTGGTCCGTCCGGCCGCCGACGAGGCCGGCAATGCCGCCGTAGAGGACGCCGATGAAGACGTTGATCAGGCTGGCGACGAGGCCGATGGACAGGGAAATGCGGGCGCCGTAGAGGACGCGGACCAAGAGGTCACGGCCTAAGGAATCCGTACCGAACCAGTGCGCAGCCGACGGCCAGGCATTGGCTGCCGTCAAATCCTGGTCGGCATAAGTATAGGGCGCCAGCCAGGGGCCGGCAATGGCCAGGAGGCTCATGACGACGACGATGGCCAGGCCCCATAAGGCCAGGCGGTTCTTCTTCATCTGCCGCCAGCCCCGGTCGCGCAGGGTCTGGGGCGGTACATAGGGTTCCGTCCGGTCAGCAGCCGTAAGCGGTGTAAAATCCATCATCAGCCCTCCTTCTTTCCATCCATGGTGATCCGCGGGTCTAAGAGCGGATAAATGACATCGATGAGTAAATTCATCATCATGATGAGGAAACTGTAAAAAATCGTAATGCCCAAGATGACCGTATAGTCGCGGTTATAAATACTGGTGACGAAGTGGCGTCCCAGGCCGGGAATGGCGAAAATCGTCTCGACGATGAAACTCCCCGTCATGAGGGCCGCCGCCAAAGGGCCGAATATAACTGACGACAGGCAGCAGGGCGTTGCGCAGGCATGGTGGCAGATGAGGGACCGCGTGCCGATGCCCCGCGACCGGGCCGTACGGATATAGTCCTGCCCCAGGGCATCGAGGAGGCTCGACCGGGTCAGGCGCATGATGAAAGCCGTCGGCTGGGCCGCCAGGGCCAAAGCCGGCAGGATGACGTAAGCCGGTCCCTTCCACAGGGCTGCCGGCAGGATGGGCCAGGTAAAGGCGAAGAGCTGGATGAGGACGGCTGCCAGGATGAAACTGGGCACGGAGACGCCCAGGGTGGCACCGACCATCATGGTATAATCGATCCAGGTATTCTTATACCAGGCCGCGGCCATGCCGGCCAGGACACCGGCACCGATGGCCAGGAAGAGGCTGATGAGCCCCAGCTGGGCCGATACGGGAAAGGTTTCGGCAATGATATCGTTGACGGTCTTGCCGGGATACTTATACGAAGGTCCCAAGTCGAGGACTGCCGCATGGCGGACGTAATCGACGTACTGGGACCATAAGGGTTCGTCGAGGTGATATCGGGCTTCGACGGTTGCCATGACGGCTGGCGGCAGCTTCTTTTCCTGCGTAAATGGACCGCCCGGGATGGCATGCATGAGGCCAAAAGTAATGGTAATGATCGCCCATAAGACGACACAGGCGCCGGCCAGGCGCTTTGCAAGGTACATGGCCAATTCAGGTTCCTTCCTTTCCAACATAGATATTATTCATTATAAGGCTGTGTTCCCATCGTGACAAGTTGTAATCCTCGAAAAGGCGGCGTATAATAAGAAGTTAGCACGTTAACAATCCATACGAGAAAGGTGATCGCCGTGAACTGGAAATTCTGTCTGGCCATTCTGACCTGCAACGTCGTCTTCATGTCTTCAAGCTATACCATGCTCATCCCTTTCCTGCCCATGTACCTGACGCGGGAACTGGGCGTCGATGCGGCATCGGTCAATATCTGGTCCGGTGTCGTCTTTTCGTCGACCTTCCTCATCAGCGCCATCATGGCGCCTATCTGGGGACGCATGGCTGACCGGCGGGGCAAGCGGCTCATGGCCATCCGCGCCAGCCTTCTCTTATCGATCAGCTATTTTCTCGGCGGCATCGTCACATCGCCGCTGCAGCTGACCTTCATGCGCATGTTCCAGGGCTTCGCATCGGGCCTGTGGCCGATGGAACTGGCCATCATGACCATCTATGCGCCGCCGAAGAAACTGGGAATCTGCCTGGGCATCATGCAGGGCGCCCTGACGGCAGGCGGCATCATCGGCCCCCTCTTCGGCGGCATCCTGGCCGAAGCCTTCGGCATGCGCATGTCCTTCTTCCTGGCAGCCGGCGCCTTGTTCCTCAACTTCGTCGTCCTGGTCTTCTTCATCAAAGAACCGCCGACGGATACAGCTGCAGCGGATACGGCCGCAGCCGGTGCGGATGGCGAAAAAGTCAGCCTCTGGAAGGTTCCCGTCATCCGTCTGATGCTGGTCAGTGCCGCCCTGGTCCAGGTCGTCATCCTCATCGTCCAGCCCATATTGACGACGTATATTTCCCACCTGGCCGGCGATTTGGACAACCTGATTTTCATTTCCGGCCTCATCTTCTCGATGAGCGGCTTTTCCAGCGCCATCACGGCTCCGCTTTGGGGCCGCTTCGGCCAGCATCACGGCTTCGTCAAGGCCCTGCGCCTGTCCCTGGTCCTGGCGGGTATCTTCTTCTTCATCCAGGCCATCCCGGACACGCTGTATACCTTTGCGGCCAGCCAGTTCGCCATCGGCCTCTTCTTCTCCGGCATCTATCCGTCGATCAATGCCATCCTGGCCGAAAAAACCAGTGCCAGCATCAAAGGCCGCGTCTTCGGCCTGATGTTCTCAGCCCAGCAGGTCGGGGCCATGGGCGGCCCCATCCTGGGCGGCGTCATCGCCACCTTCCTGGGCATGAAATGCGTCTTCCTGGCAGCCGGCGCCCTGCTGCTCGTCATCAGTATCGCCGTCCAGCGCAAAGCCCGCCAGCTCCACGAAGCCTAGCCCCGCGTGCCGCGGTTATGGGTATAATTGGGCAGGAGCTTCGGCGATAAGATATCGTCGTCTACATGAGCCCCTTCCCGTTCTTCATCGAAACGGCGGACGTGGTCCAGCGTCCCTTTTCCAGGACGAGCCGTCTGACTGTAGGCGGCCGCTTCCGTCCCGGCAATGCGGCCGAAGACGATGATATCCAGCAGGCTGTTGCCCATGAGGCGGTTCGTCCCGTGGATACCGCCGACGTCTTCACCGGCAGCGTAGAGGCCGGGAATCTTCGTTTCGCTCTTGGCGCCGATGCAGATGCCGCCATTCTGGTAATGCAGGGTCGGATAGACCAGGATGGGCTGTTTGCGGATATTGATGCCGAATTTTTCATACATATGTATCATGGCCGGCAGGCGTTTTTCCATGGTCCCTTCGCCGTTGATGAGGTCGACCATGGGCGTGTCGAGCCAGACAGCCGGCCCATGGAGGGCATAGATGCCCTTGTCCCGTTCCTGACATTCGCGGATGATAGCTGCAGCGACGACGTCACGCGTTTCCAGGGGATGAAGGAAGGCTTCGCCGTTCTTATTGACCAGCATGGCCCCGAGGGAGCGGACTTTTTCCGTCACTAAAGCGCCGTAGATCTGCGGCGGATAGGCAGCCCCCGTCGGATGATACTGGATGGCGTCGGCATAGATGAGGGGCACGCCGGCACGGTAGGCCATGACCAGGCCGTCAGCCGTCGAGCCGTAGTGATTGGACGTCGGGAAGCCCTGGTAATGGAGGCGGCCGGCGCCACCGGTTGCGATGATGACGCTCTTGGCGCGGACGACGTGGTATTCCCGGGTATCGAAATCGTAAAGGACGGCGCCAGCCGCCTTCCCTTCCCCATCGAGGAGGAGTTCCACAGCCGGCGAGAATTCGACGACGTCGACACCGGCATTGCGTACTTCATCGCGGAGGACGCGCATAATTTCCGCCCCCGTATAGTCGCCGCAGGCATGCATGCGCTTGCGCGACGTGCCGCCGCCATGAGTCGTGACCATGGAACCGTCGCTGTTCTTGTCGAAGAGGACGCCCAGCGAGCTGAGCCACTGGATGGCTTCCGGCCCGTGGAGGACGAGTTCGGCCAGCAGTTCCGGCTTGTTCTTATAATGGCCGCCGCCGATGGCGTCGAGATAGTGGGCAGCCGGCGAATCGCTTTCCTTGTCGGCCGCCTGGATGCCGCCTTCGGCCATGCCCGTATTGGCATCGCCGATACGCAGTTTCGTCGCCATGAGAACTTTGGCACCGTGGCGGGCCGCTTCGATGGCAGCTGCCGCACCGGCACCGCCGCCACCGATGACCAGGACATCCGTCTCGAACTGGATGTGTTCCAAGTCGACGTCAGCCGTGTCCATGCGGCTCTTTCCCTGCAGCAGGGCGGCCAGTTCCTTCGGCACTTTATCCCCTTTATTGGGGCCGACGGTCAGGACGGCAAAGCCTTCTTCATGGTAGTCCGGATGGTACTGGCGCAGGAGTTCCCCCTTCTCTTCTGCCGTAAAGCGCGGCAGCTCTTCGGACAAACGGATATTCCGCGTAGCTTCGACCCGCGCCTGGGAAGCCCGCATTTCTTCTGTATAAATCATGATGTCCCCCTATTTCTCGATATCCCGCGATTCATATAAGCGGTGCAGTTCGTCGTCACCGGCTGCCATCAGATGCTGGACGTCGGCCACGAACTGACCTTCCCGGATGGCCTGGACGCGCTGGTCCAGGTGTTTGCTCTTCTTGGCGATGTACTTACCCATGAGGCGCCGTGCCAGCAGGCCGACGGCACCGTGACTGATCTTGGCCGGGCAGCTGGCAGCGCAGATATTGCAGCAGACACAGCGGAAGGATTCCCTGGCACAGCCGGCATAATCACCGCGCTGAGCCAGGGCGATGTATTTCATGACCTGGATGCCCTGCGGGCAGTTCCGCGTACAGGCATTGCAGTGGATACAGTTGTAGATTTCCGGATAGAGCTGGCCGACGACATTGCCGGCTACGGGCAGGTCGTCCATATCGTAAGTCTGTTTCTTGATGGGAAACGATTCCAGGCGGCCGACGCACATGCCGTCTTCGACCTTCGTCTGGCAGGCCAGGGCCGAATGGGTCTCCGTCTGGCCCTGCAGGCGGTAGACGACGGCACAGGCCCCACAAAAACCGCTGCGGCAGCCGCAGCCGCGGACCAGGCGGAAACCGGAATATTCCATAGCCCGCATGATCGTCAGATCTTCAGGGACAGAAAATTTCTTGCCCAGTAAATAGACCGTTACCATTTTCATAATGATAAAAACTCCTTTGTGAATGAATGGCAAAAGGGCTTGTCGTACACGACAAGCCCTTTTTTAGTTGCTAGTGGCTAGTTGTTAGTGGTTAGTCCAGTACTTCCAACAGGCAGTCACCGCTGATGATGGCCTGGCCTTTGGTGGCGTAGATTTCACCGACTGTGCCGTCGATAGGCGACGTGATGGTCGTTTCCATTTTCATGGCTTCCGTAACGACTAAGGGTTCGCCTTTCTTGACTTTCTGGCCCTTGGTGACCAGGACTTTGACGACGGAACCGGACAGGGTGGCACCTATGTCGCCGGCTTTGTCCGGGTCAGCCTTGCGGCGGGTGACGGTCTTCATGTCGACGCTCTTATCCTGGACCTGGATTTCGCGTTCGGCCCCGTTGAACATGAAGGTAATCGTGCGGACACCACTGTCATCGGGATCGCTGATGTTGATGAGGGTGATGATGAGATCCTTCCCTTCTTCGATTTCAACGTGGACTTCTTCGTTTTTCTTCATGCCGAAGAAGAAGGTCGGCGTATCGAGGACGCTGACATCGCCGTATTTCTTGACCATTTCGTTGAAGTCCTTGAAGACTTTCGGATACTGGCAGTACGCATTGATGTCTTCGTCTTCGTGTTTATAACCGGCATCGGTCAATTTCTTGCGGATCGCTTCGAAATCGACAGGAGCCAGGCTCTTGCCCGGACGTTCCGTAAGGGGTTTCTTGCCTTTCAGGACAATCTTCTGGAGTTTTTCCGGGAAGCCCTGATAAGGAATACCGATGCGGCCTTCAAAGAATTCGACGACAGACTGCGGGAAGTCGAGGACATCGCCTTTATCGTAGACGTCCTGTTCGGTCAGGTTGTTCTGGACCATGAACAAGGTCATGTCGCCGACAACTTTCGACGACGGCGTAACTTTGATGATGTCGCCGAACATCATGCTGACCGTGTGGTACATCTTCTTGATTTCGTTCCAGCGGTCGCCGAGGCCGACGGCTTTGGCCTGCTGGCGCAGGTTGGAGAACTGGCCGCCCGGCATTTCGTGCTGATAGACTTCTGTATTCGGATAGGCATCGGCTTTGTCGACGCCTTTATAGTACGGACGGACAGTAGCCCAGTAACGGGACATTTCTTCCATGGCATCGACATCGAGGTCGGGCTGGCGGTCCTTGCCGCTCAAAGCGTAATACAAGGTGCTCATGCTCGGCTGGCTCGTGCCGCCGGCAAAGGCGGAATAAGCGACGTCGACGATGTCGACACCGGCATCGATGGCGCGGTCATATGTGCAGATGGCGTTGCCCGAACCGTCGTGCGTATGGAGATGGATGGGCAGGTCGACGGCATCTTTCAAGGCCGATACCAGGCGGTAAGCGGCTTCCGGTTTCAAGAGGCCGGCCATATCCTTGATGGCGATGATGTTGGCGCCGGCATTCTGCAATTCCTTGGCCATGTTGACGTAGTATTTCAGATCGTATTTATCGCGGGCCGGGTCGAGGATATCGCCGGTGTAGCAGAGGGCGACTTCGGCGAGCTTGTTGTTTTCGCGGACGGCCTGGATGGTGCCATACATGTTGTCCAGGCTGTTGAGGCTGTCGAAGACGCGGAAGACGTCGATGCCGTTCTTGGCCGACAAGTCGATGAAGTTCTTGACGACGTTGTCGGGATAGCTCGTATAGCCGACGGCATTGGCGCCGCGGACGAGCATCTGCAAGAGGATGTTCGGCGCTTTCTTGCGCATCTGGCGCAGGCGGACCCACGGGTCTTCATAGAGGAAGCGGTAAGCTACGTCGAAGGTAGCGCCGCCCCAACATTCATAGGAGAAGAGGTTCGGCAGTTTCTTGGAAGCTGCTTCCAGGACGCGGAGCATATCGATAGAGCGGACGCGCGTCGCAAACAGGGACTGATGGGCGTCACGCATGGTCGTATCGGTAAAGAAGACTTTCTTCTGGTCTTTGATCCACTGGGAGAATTTTTCCGGTCCCATGGCATCGAATTTCTGCTTCGTCCCATCCGGATACGGGCCGGCAACAGGCGTCGGCAGTTCCAGCGCTTCAAATTCCGGTTTTTCCTGATGGCCGGCATCGGCATAGCCGTTGATGGTCGTATCGCCGATGTATTTGAGGAGCTTCGTGCCACGGTCCTGGACGACGGGCAGGTTGAAGAGTTCCGGATGGTCGTCGATGAAGTTGACGTTATATGTGCCGGCAATGAATTCCGGGCTCTTGAGGACGTTGATCAAGAAACCGATGTTGGTCTTGACGCCGCGGATACGGAATTCCTTGAGGACGCGGAGCATCTTTTCAGCCGCTTCTTTATGGGTCCGGCCATAAGTCGTCGTCTTGACCAGCAGCGAATCGTAGTACGGCGTGATGATGGCACCCGTGTAGGCATTGCCGCTGTCGAGACGGACGCCGAAGCCGCCGCCGCTGCGGTATACCATGATTTTGCCCGAATCAGGCATGAAGTTGTTCATCGGGTCTTCTGTCGTGATACGGCACTGGATGGCGTCGCCCAGGCAGCGGACGTCGTCCTGGGATTTGATGCCGATTTCATCGCTGTCGAGGGCGTAGCCTTCGGCGACTTTGATCTGGGTCTGGACGATGTCGATACCCGTGATCATTTCGGTAACGGTATGTTCGACCTGTACGCGCGGGTTGACTTCGATGAAGTAGAATTCACCGTCCGGCGTGACTAGGAATTCGACCGTCCCGGCGTTGACGTAATGGACGTTCTTCATCAATTTCAAGGCTGCGTTGCAGATTTTCTGGCGCAGTTCGACAGGCAGGGCCGAAGCCGGAGCCGTTTCGACGACTTTCTGATGACGGCGCTGGATGGAGCAGTCACGTTCAAAGAGGTGGATGACATTGCCGTGTTCGTCACCCATGATCTGGACTTCGACGTGTTTCGGATTGACGATGCATTTTTCCAAATAAATTTCATCGCTGCCAAAAGCCAGTTTGGCTTCCGATTTAGCGCGGTCATAAGCATCGCGAAGGTCTGCCATGCGGTCGACCATACGCATGCCGCGGCCACCGCCGCCATTGACGGCTTTGAGCATGATCGGGAAACCGACCTGTTTTGCGAACTTTTCGACTTCGGCGTAGTTCATGACCGGGCCGTCGCTGCCGGGGATGTACTGGATACCGGCCTTCTTCGCCTGGATACGGGCGTTGATCTTATCGCCAAACATGATGAGGTGTTCGACTTTAGGACCGATGAAGATAATGCCTTCTTCTTCACAGCGTTTGGCCAGGTCCGCATTTTCAGACAAGAAGCCGTAGCCCGGATGGATGGCATCGACGTCGTGTTCATGAGCAATGCGGATAATATCTTCAATATCTAAATATGCATCTACCGGTTTTTTACCTTCACCGACGAGATACGATTCATCTGCACGGAAACGGTGCAGGGACAACGAATCTTCTTTGGAATAAATAGCTACGGTACGGATTCCCAGTTCATTACAAGCCCGGAAAACACGAATAGCAATTTCTCCGCGGTTGGCAACTAAAACCGAACGAATTTTTTTCATGAAAATACCCTCCTGCTTAGAAATATTAAGTCAAGACCGGTAAACGCACAGATGTCCACTCCCATACATTCACCGCTTTCTTCATTATAACAAAATAGGAAAACATTACAAGGGACGGCACACTTTGTCTTTATAAAAATACTGTATACAAGTCATGTTTTTCCGCCATTTTCCCCGTTTCCCCGACTTTCCCTGTTCGTCATCCTCATGATGATGATTGTCCCTTCATATAAGACAATCATGGGAACGGCAATACATGTCTGAGTAAAGATATCCGTCGTCGGCGACACGACACCGGCAAAGATGAAAGCCAGGAGGACGAAGACGCGGCGCTTGGCCTTGAGCATGGCTGGCGTCACCAGGCCCAGGCGGGACAGGACCAGGAGGACCAGGGGCAGTTCAAAGCCCAGGGCGAAGGGCAGCAGGAAGGCGATGAAGAAAGACAGGTACGACGCCAGGGAAAACATGGGCTGCAGAGAAACCGTGGCAAAGCCCATGAAGAACTGGACCGCTGCCGGCAGGACAAAGAAAAAGGCAAAGGCCGAGCCGCTATAGAAAAGGATCAGTGCCGACGGAATGAACCACAAGGCCGTCGTCACTTCCCCACCGCGCAGGGCAGGCCGCAGGAAGCGCCAGAACTCAAAGCAGTGGATGGGCAGGGTCCCGACGAAACCGGAAAAGGCGGCAATCTCTAAATAAGAAAAAAAGACTTCTGCCGGATTGAGGAAATACAATTTCCCGGCAGGAGCCGAAATGACGGTGATGATGTCTTCGGCATATATATAGGAAATAATACTGCCCAGCAGCCAAGCCACGAGACAGACGATGATGCGCCGCCGCAATTCTTCCAGATGGAAGGTAATAGGAGCTCGTTCTTCAGACATGGGATTTTCCTTTCAGGTGTATAAAAGAGGCTGTCGCATTAAGACAGCCTCTTTTTGAGTTTTAAGTTTGTAGTTTTTAGTTTGCCACAAATGGTAAAAAATTTAAAACCAGCTTCTACAAACTCCGAGCTACAAACTATAAAGCAAAAGGGACTACGCATGATGGCAAAAAACTTCGTGCGACAGCCCCTTTTAAGTTGTTAGGGGTTAGTGGTTAGCAGATGGCTTTAAATTTAAACCTTTTTCTGCAAACTAATCATACATAATGTACGCGCGACGGGTCGTAGCGGTCTTCGCGGGGTTTTTCTTCGGCCGTGGCCTGGGGATAGCCCATAGCGACGATGGCGAACGGGGTCAATCCCTTGGGAACGCCGAGGGACCGGCGGACGAGGACTTCGCGGGCCTTATACGGGGCGACGCCGAGCCATACGGCACCGAGGTCGAGGTGTACTGCTTCGAGCAGGATGTTTTCGACAGCTGCGCTGAGGTCAAGGTTGATGAAAGCCGGAAAACGCATGTTTTCATCGCGGGAACAGACGACGATGGCCAAGGAAGCACCGGCAGCACAGCCGGCATAGGGACTGCAGTGGGACAGGTCCTGGATGACCCGTTTGTCGCGGACGACGTAGAATTCCCACGGCTGCTGGTTCCCAGCCGAAGGAGCGGCCATAGCGGCGCGCAGTAACTGTTCTATCTTTTCATCTTCTACCATGGTCGGTAAAAATTTACGGATACTCCGTCTGGCAAAGATTTCATTCATGTGAATCGACTCCCTCCTATAATCATATGTCTATTCTATTATAACATATATAG